>JBCBZV010000166.1:0-7647 GCA_039815155.1 Pseudomonadota bacterium | reverse complement strand
CCCATACCACGTAGTCCCGATTGGTGAGCAATAGCTGGGTGGTGAGAAGCGCTCCAGCGGGAGCGACAAAAAGATAGGTATAAACCAGAGTTTGAACAAACTCGCTCAGCAAAAGGACGATACCGTTCCAAAAGCCGCCGCTTCCCAAAAGCTCAAAAATTTGAAAAACACCAAACAGCAAAGTCATCACCACGCCAAACTGAAGATAAAGCCGGACTTCTGCACGAGCCTTCTTTTGCCATGGCGCTAAGAACGGTCCGATCAACGGGCGTATGGCCAACAGCCACGTGTTCCCCGGATCGACCGTGTGGTAGTAGAGACGTAACCGATGGGTCCAGCGAATAACCGAACTTGCCAGAGGCAAGCGAGCCGCCTCTTTCCAGCGCACCGAGATCAGCGAACTCGCGATAAAGGTCAGAAGGATGAATATTGGTTCATAGAGCTCGGTACTCCCGCTAACGGTTCCCAGTGTCAGGCCGATAAGCATAAGTAGGACTGCGCTTGCCGCAATGCGACTTCGGCCTGCGCGAAGAGAGTGCCACTTTGGCGGCGCCTTCAGGTCGAGTTGTTCCCGGGGCGGCAGAAAGTTCAAGCTGCTTGGTGGCAACCCCTGATCGAGGCGCTTACGTTCCCGCCGGTTGCAATCCTCAATCAGTTCACCAAGCTTAAACCAGTCTCGAATCCACCAGATAAGTGCACCCCCAGCGCTCAGCAACATCAGTAAACCGGTCCATGGTTTGCGACAGTAGAAGCGGTGTGCTCCGAAAATTCCGAACAAGGCAGCCCAGAAAACCATCAGGGGAAGCGAGCGGGGTTGGTAACGGTAAAGGTCGTCTACGACTTCGAGAGAAAAATCGGGGTCGAGCGAATGTGGGTCTTTGGCCATGTGCTTATCTGAAGACTGATACCGGACGCAAGTAAACAGTCGAACGAAACTCCGACAGTCATACTCATTCGAAGGTTTATAACAGACCCGCTACGGATAAATTTAGCTTGCTTTGCTACCAGCATAACCTAGTCTCCTAGAAGATATTGATCGGAGAAAGAGCCATGAAAAGTCTGCGGGTAAAGCTGCTTGTGGTTGTGCTGTCGGCGAGCGCATGTAGTCACAAAGGAGTTTCCACTGCTGATTCGTCCATTCCTGGTTTTGAGGCAGAAGCCCCGGTGTCGCCTGAATTGATCGCTCAGGCCCAAGCACCGCTTCTCGAAGGACTCGGTGATTTTACCCACCCCATCAGCGCAAAAAACGCGGCCGTGCAACGCTATTTTGATCAGGGAATGATCATGGCCGCTGGCTTCAATCATGCCGAAGCGGTCCGTTCATTCAGAGCAGCACAACGCCTGGACCCGAGCTGTGCGATCTGCTTATGGGGAGAGGCAATGGCAATAGGCCCTAACATTAATGTCACCGCTAAGGGTAAGGCGGTGATGTTGCCGGAAGATAGGATCGCTGCTTTTAAGGCCATTCAGCAGGCTGTTTCCTTAGCGGCCGGGGCCTCGCAGCGCGAGCGTGATTACATAATGGCGCAATCCGCTCGTTATAACGGTCAGCCGGATACAGACCGAGAACCACTGGATGCAGCATACGCCGATGCGATGCGATCGCTGGCCGCTAAGTATCCGAGTGATGATGACGCACAGGCGATGTTTGCCGAAGCGCTCATGAACACAATGCCCTGGGACTATTGGTTGGATGGAGAGAACCCGAAACCCGCCACCACAGAGGTAATCAATACGCTGGAGACGGTGATCGCTCGTAACCCGCAGCACCCTTTGAGTCTTCATTTATACATTCACGCGGTCGAGGCCTCGTCTAAGCCTGAGCGCGCTGAAGATGCCGCAGACATGCTCGCAAATCTGGTCCCCGGTTCCGGACATCTTGTTCACATGCCATCACACATTTATTGGAGGATCGGTCGCTACTCTGATGCGTCTGAGGCGAACGTCAGAGCGGCGGCGGTCGACGAAGCGTATATCGCTCAGTGCAACGCGCAGGGTTTTTATCCGGCACTGTACTACCCGCACAACATTCACTTTCTGTGGGCGTCGGCAAGTATGGAAGGCCGCAGTGCTGTGGCCATAGCGGCGGGAGAAAAGGTTGCCGCAAACGTGCGTTTGGAACAGATCAGGCAGTATCCGACGGTTGAATTCTTCCGAACCATTCCGCTTCTCACGTGGATCAGATTCGGTCGCTGGCAGGAAATTCTTGACGCCGAACAGCCCCCGATAGATCTGGAGTTTTCCAACGCTATTTGGCGCTACGCACGCGCAGTTGCAAGCGCCCGTTCTGGGCATTTGCGTGAATCATCCAGCGAGATAGCTCAAATGAAACCGTTGCTCGATCATGAGGCGATTTATTTCCTCGATGGAAATGATTATCCGGCCAGCGCGGTGCTTAGTATTGCCCACAAGCTCGCGGAAGGAGAGCTGGCGCAGGCAAAGGGTGACTTGGCGTTGGCGGTAGCGCATTACAGAGATGCTGTAGCCAAGCAAGATGCCTTGCCCTATACCGAGCCTCCTTTCTGGTATTACCCGAGTCGGCAGTCCCTAGGTTACGCTCTTCTGTTGAACGGCGAGGCTGCAGAGGCGGAGCGTGTTTATTTACAAGATTTGAAGCAGTACCCGCGCAACGGGTGGTCGCAGTTCGGCTTGATCCGGGCGCTGGAAGATCAGGGAAAGACTGATCAAGCCAAGCGTCAGCAAGCGAAGTTTGACCTGACTTGGGCCCTTGCAGATGTGGACTTAACAGCATCTGTCCTGTGACCTCAGTGGCACGATCGTTTTGAAGGTCGCCTTGCGAGTCCGGCCCGATCTCATTGAGCGTACTGTACGAAGCGTGTTGTCAGTCAAAGTAATCCTGGCCATCAGATGCATCGAGCAATAGGGTTGCATCCACGCCAAAATCTCGGGGACACACTAAACCTCCAAGGCTAGAAACCGCGTATAGATAAAGCCGATACTCTGCGGCGCCAGAGTTGAAACGAATTTCCCCAGCCGCTGTCTATGCTTCGACGATTGCTATTTCCTGCGATGAGTACCCAAAAGGTAAGATCACTCTATGCCGCCAAGTAAGCATTCCATAGGCAAGATGAACGGCCCGAAGTTGGCCTTAGACACAAAGCTGTTCCGCGCGGCCGCCATATCCTGTGTTCTGTTTTTAAGCGCGTGTGCAAGCCTGTCCGATCGCACCGCATCTAATTGGCCCGACAACCTTCCTCCTAGCCAACATTTTCTCGATGCATATCAAGGCGATGAGGAGAACGCCGAGATTCAGTCTCAAAAGACTTATCTCTACTGGGTACGTAGCTTTTACGAAGGCACGTTTCTATATCCGATTGGATGGAATCAGATCACCGAGGACATTCTGGCGGAAACCGAGGGTGAGCAGCGGCTTGAAGCGCGTAAACAAACGCTGTTTGACCTCGGACAGGATATCGCCACCGAGTGGGCTAAAGATACCAAGGTTAATCTGGTTGAAAACGCCCACCTTGCGGTGTGGAGCGTGGCCGCGACCCGGGCGGTCGAAGAGGATAATGTGGACGAGACGCTTGCCAGGATTCAGCAGGACGTTGAGTCCTTGATGCTTCTGGAGCTTTCCGCAGAAGACATAACGGCTGACCGGTACCATCCACAGGATCCGGACGACTGGTTCGCGTTTTAGCTTTCTCTGCCGGTAGACTTGCTTACCATTCTTCCGCGAAGATGAGGTTTGCAACGGTAAGCTTGTACTGCAATCCACTTAAGCTGCGCCAAAACGACTGATCCGAAGCAGGAGCTAGTTTGGAGGTCGACGTAAATCAAACAAATAAGCGTGTAGTGCTCGATTTTTGGAGTTCCCTTGACGAACTTGCTCCCAGGCTAGATTCTTCAGCACTTGCAGCAGCGGTTCGCTGGTTTGGCTTCGACCCTATTGGCAATCTCACCGGTAGCGGATCGTTCTTCGATGACTTTTGGTTTCCGTTTCGTAAGTCCTTCCCGGTAATAAACCGTGAAACACATATCTTCTTTGCCGGTAAGTCAAACGGCCGGGTTGACGGAGATATCGGTAAAGATGGCCACCGGTGGGTGTCCGGCACCGGTCTGATCAGCGGTAAATTCGAACACGACTATCTTGGGATTCCCGCCAACGGCGAGTCCGTCAAGATTCGCTGGGGAGAGTTCTGCAAGCTTGAGGGCGGCTTAATCACCGAGATTTACTTTCAATTTGATTTGATTGATTTGGCGCAGCAGGTCGGGGTTGAGCTTCTTCCTCCCAGCCTTGGACGGCCTGGTGTGTACCCGCCACCGGGGGCGGGCGACGGCGTTTTGCTCGATGCGCAAGATCCCGAAGAATCGGACTATACGCTTCAGCATATTCGCCAGTTTATTTTCGAAGGCCTGAATGGCTTCGATGAAGCTAATCTCAGAAGCATGGGAATGGCCGATTACTTTCACCCGGAGGTTTGCTGGTATGGCCCGGCCGGTATCGGGGCCTGCCTCAGTTTTGAAGAGTTCGAAAATAACCACCAGAAGCCATGGCTTGCGGCGTTTCCAGATCGCAGAGTGCAAGATCTAGATGCATTAATTGGCGAAGGCGCTTATTCAGGAGGGCCCGGATGGGCGGGCGTTAAAGGCCGCCATACGGGTACTTATTTAAATTGCCCAGCCACCGGCAACGCGATTGAATTCAATGGATTGGACTGGTGGAAGCGAGAAGGGGAGCGCTACATAGAAAACTGGGTGTTCGTCGATATGATCCATCTATTCAAACAGTTCGGCATCGATCTCTTGGAAAACCTCCCACGCTCCGATAACTGAAGCAAACGAGTAAAAAGCAGGTAGCAAATCGGAAAACTGAAGGCAAAAGGCAAAAGGCAAAAGGCAAAAGGCAAAAGGCAAAAGGCAAAAAGTAAAAGGGGACGAAACCTTTCGATCTCATCCCCTCTTGTTCAGTTCGCTTCCGTCCTACTCCACTCCGGTCTGACCCGTCGCTTCCGCGGCTTTCCGCTCGCTCGGCCTTCAGTGTCTTTCCTTCCGCTTGACGCTTCCAGACTTACTTCCTATGCCGACCTGGGGTCTTCACCCCTTGTTTAATGACGCTTGGCAACGTCCACCCGCTCTGGCGTTCCGGTAATCGCATGAACGAGTTCGCCCAGTATCTCCTGACCCACCTCTCTTCTCGTTTGGCTCCCTCCCTCGAGATTCCTCTTTCGAGTTTTCTCTCCGGTGGATCCCTCCGATCCGTTCGGTTGCTCCGGTTGCCTTTCGGCTCCTTCGCACGGCAGACCTTCCTGCACGTTGACCACTTCTGACTGTGGTCCCAACCCCGGTCAGTCGGGGTGTGGCTTTAAGCGAGTCTCAGTGTCTCGCGGCCATGGAGTAAGAATAGACCAATCAAAAAATCCGTCCAGTAGATAAGCTGTGTATAAACTGAGTAAATGCTGTGAAACCTGATTTTTTTCGGGTTTTTTTCTTCCAGAGCGTGATTTTGCCGCTCAAGGTGAACCCCGTTAGCTAAAAATTTGGCACCTTAGCCAGGGGTTTACGTTTTCGGCAGGTTCAATTGTGCTTTTCAGATTCTTACCCTGGTATAGCTGATCGATGCGTCTCCTCCGTGCACTGGCAAAGCAGTTTTTGGCCGGGATCGAACAAACTGCATCGCTTCATCAGGCAAGGTGGGGGAAAAGTCGACCAACCAGGCATCAAACGCCTCAGCTGTTGTTAGCTTTAGGGTCAAAACGACGTCACTGCTCTGCGTACCGAAAAACGCCAGCCGTTCAAAGTCTGTTGATGGATCATCAGAAGTCGCATTCTTGCTTCTTCGACTCTTGATCGGCGACCCCGCCACATCGCCTTCCCAGTATGTGAGAGACGCCGGTAAATACAGTCTGATTTGCCACGCCCCTCTGGTAGACCTGATTCGCAGTCGTACGTTGCGATAGTCGCCCTCTCTCTCGTCAGCTTCGAGCGTAAGCGTTGGCGGAGAGAACCCGGCTGAATCTGTTGACGCTAAATGATCTAGTGACCGAATCCAGGGAATTTGGTTTTGCCCGTGTTCGAAGTCGGATGCTGCGAGCATTGCTTCCGGCAACTCGCCATCGGTCCATGGGTTTAGATAGGCCTTGTCGGCGACCGAGTCTTCCAGATACCAGATGTTGATGTGCTGTGGCCGCCAGGGTGAATAAAGTGGGAGTGCGACTGCAGAAGTCATCGATCCGATCAGCACGGTAACGGTGCCGATTGCTAGGCTGCGCAACGCCCGACCGCGGGCGAAGGCGAGGGCCGAAACCGCAAACAAACTCACCCAAGGCCAAATGGCCGGCAGGAGCCGGAAGCCTTGCGTATCTTCAAGCAGCAAAGCTGCCCCTAAAAATTGCGAAGAAAACACCAGCGTGAGCAGGAGCAGCGCGGCCTTTACGGCGCTCTTATGCATCGACGTCGATGCAACTGCCAGCAGCGCTGCCGAGGGTAGCAGTGCCACCAAAAAGGGCGACACACCATCAGGCACGTAGATCCTGAGGATGATGCATAGCACCGCGAGAAACCAGTAGGCCCCTAGCAGCATGATGTCGCGGGTAATCCTCTGCGCCAGAGCCAGGCCCGTCAGCAGCATCGGTAACAACGCAGCTGCGAAAAGCACTAAGCGGAATGGCCACAAATGTGCGGGCCAGCTCACCGTGGTCCCATTGAACTGCTCAAGAACAAAAAAGCACAGGTGAACCAGGCTTCCACCGGCAATGATCAACCCTGCGGGCAGGAGCAGGGCGCTGCATAGCAGATGGACAGGACTGACCGCACTGCGTACGGTCGCCACCATAAGCAGTGCGATAGAAATCGCGATCAGAAACCAGGAGGCTCACTCTGGCCATTGAGCCCACAAGCCATAGGTTTGGTGATAAACCGCCCGAGAATCGTCAGTTGCTTCTAAACTCGAATTAGCAAGTTCGAGCACCAAGGGAAAAAGGTTATCGCCGTGATGTTGAACTGTGCGTGGATCGAGATTGGCCACGCTATCGTTCATTGTGTGGTAGTGGTTTCGTTCCGCGGCAAACGCAAAGTCGATGCCCGGCACAGATGCAGCCATCGCCACCGAAAAGTCCGTGTCGTTGGGCATTCGCTTAAATATTTCGTTCGCCAGGCTGGTTCCCGCGGGCTGCTTCGCATGGTCCTCAAAGAGTTCCATGTACCAACGGTTGGCGCCAGCGGTCCGTAGCACCTGGGAGACACCGCGCGTACCCGAACCCTCAACATTGAGCAAAACGCCAATATTTTCGGCCAACGGATGTTGCTGAAAGAAAGCGTGAGCCCCGTGTAGGCCCGTTTCCTCTGAATCTGTAATCAGCAGCGCTATGGGATGGCGAAAGTCACCGACCGCCTTCGCCGCGCGTGCAGCCTCAAGAACCGCAACAACTCCTGCCATATCATCGCCGGCTCCTGGAGCATGAGGCACGCTGTCGTAGTGCGCCATCATGGCTACATGGGGCCCAGCTACTTGACCCGGCAGTACCGCGATGATGTTTTCGACCGAGCTGCACGATGGATACTTCTGCGCACACGCCCATGCCCTCTGCTCTTCAAAGGAGATACCTTCTTTGCTCAGCCAGTCTTTTATGCGTTGCTTAACTCGCTGGTTGGCGTTTGAGCCGACAGGGTGCGGCTCGTCCTCTG
>JBCBZV010000036.1:0-35271 GCA_039815155.1 Pseudomonadota bacterium | reverse complement strand
TTTTATATATTAAATAGTTAGGCATGGCTTTTGCAGCATCCGCGCGAATCACGTCGCGAGGGTCGTAACGCAAACGCATGACAGTCCTAACAGCCCCTGAATGTCCTACCCAAAAATCTGCTCACGCTGCTGAAGAGCTTGAGTCCAAGCAGCTCGAGGCCAAGCCCCTTGATTCAGAGCCGCTTGAGTCTGTGTTGCAGAGCGATAGCGAAGTCCCTTCACCCGCCGTAGCTGCTAGCTCCGATCACCGAGTGGAGGGGCCCCCGGAAGACGTGCTCGCACAAGTTTCGCGACAGCTGGACATGAGTCACAAAGACCTGCAGGAACAGGTGTCTTTGCTTCGCGCTGAACTTGCCGTTAGCCGCACTGCACGCCTACGGGAACTAGCGGAGAAAGAGCGCCTGTTTGGCCGTCTTAGTTCGTTGCTCGCGGTTCTTCCCGGTGGAATTGTTTTACTGGATAGCGGCGGCGTTGTAAGGGATGCGAACCCGACGGCTCTGGAACTACTTGGCGAACCGCTTTTTGGAGAAAGCTGGGAAGCAATTACGCTGCGCAACCCGGAACTTTCCGGTGATCGCGGTACCGGGCGATACCTGTCAGTCAAGAGTCGACGCCTGGATTCTCAGAACGAAGAGCTTGTTTTGATCACCGATACAACCGATACGCACGACCTAGAGCAGCAGCGCGGACGCCAGCATCGACTGGCCGCGATGGGGGAAATGGCAGCGCGCTTGGCCCATCAGATTAGGACGCCTCTTGCGGCAACCACTCTCTATTTGTCTCAGCTAGGCCGTCAAGATCTTGCGGTCGACCAGCGAAGCTCAATCACAGAACGCTTGGGCGAGCGCCTTGCGCATATGGAGGGACTGATAGAGGCGATGCTGAGCTTTGTTCGTGGCAAGGCTCCCGAGCGACAGCCGCTACAAATCAGGACGGTCCTGGACGCGATGGAGGCGAATGTTCGTCCAGCGCTACGCGAAGGGGTGTCTCTAACGATAACGCCAGTCGATCAAACTCTCGAAGTGCTGGGTGCGCAAGCAGAGTTAGTAGGCGCGCTGAGTAATCTCGTTCGCAACGCTTCGGAACTCCCGCAGGAGGCTATTCACATAGATGTGTGGGCTGGTGCCACCAGTCCGACAAGTATGCAGTTACGCGTTCGCGATACGGGACCTGGTATAGCAGAAGATGTTTTGCCCCGCCTGTTCGACCCGTTTTTTACAACCCGGGCGCGGGGTACGGGCCTCGGCCTAGCAGTGGTCGCGATGACAGCTGCTCAGCATGAAGGTCAGGTCCGCGCTCAGAACTCATCGGATGGGGGAGCGGAGTTTCTGATTGATCTCCCGCTGATCGAAACTCCAACCACACAGGGAGACGCGGCTTAATGGGTGCAGCAACGAATGTTCTGGTCGTAGAAGACGATGCCACTCTCAGGCAGGCCTTGTGCGACACCATTGAGTGCGGTGGCTATAGAGCTCTGGCGGCCGATAACGGCAACGAAGCGCTGGACCGTATGGAAGCCGCTTCCGTCGACATGATTATCAGTGATTGGCAGATGGATGGCATGGACGGACGCCATCTGCTCCGCGAAGTGCGATCCCGCCGACCGGAAATGCCTTTTGTGATGATGACGGCTCATGGAACTGTAGGGGAAGCGGTGGCTGCAATGCGAGACGGTGCCACCGACTATTTGTTGAAACCGTTTGAAGCCCAAGTATTGCTCGACATGATGGCGCGCATGGAGCCCGCTCCGGCGAATACGGGATCGATGGTAGCGGAAGACAAGTTGACGCAAAACCTATGTGATCTTGCGCAACGGGTGGCCGCTTCGGATGCGACGGTCTTGATTAGCGGTGAGTCCGGTTGTGGCAAGGAAGTTTTGGCGCGCTTTATTCATGAGCATTCGCCCCGCAATGCGGGAGCTTTTCTTGCGGTTAACTGCGCGGCCATACCTGAAAACATGCTCGAGTCGATGTTATTCGGCTACGAAAAGGGTGCGTACACCGGTGCCCATCAGTCCCGTGCGGGAAAATTCGAACAAGCCAATGGCGGTACGCTGCTTTTGGATGAAATCTCCGAAATGGAGCTGTCACTGCAGGCTAAGCTTTTGCGTGTTCTACAAGAACGCGAGGTGGAGCGGTTGGGTGGCAGCAAGCTCATATCCTTGGACGTTCGCGTATTGGCAACAACCAACCGAGAGTTGGAACAGGAAGTAAGGGATGGTCGCTTTAGGGAAGATCTCTTCTATCGACTAAACGTGTTTCCCCTGCATCTGCCCGCACTGCGCGTACGCCGAGGCGACATTCTGCCGCTGGCCCAGCGTTTTCTAACCCGCTATCAGCAGCGCCCGGGCGTGAAGTTTTCCGACAACGCGAAAGCCTATCTGCTCGCGCAGGATTGGCCTGGGAATGCGCGGGAACTGGAGAATTGTGTTCAACGCGCAGCGATTCTTTCCACTGGAGAGATGGTGGACGAACGGGATCTGGCCTTTATGAGCGCAGGTCTCGACGCTGCTCCCGCGGTTTCAGATCGAGGAGTCGCCGGCATCAGTTCGGCACCTATTCTTGAGGGGGACCTCAAGCAAAGGGAGCAGGAGCTAATCCTACAGGCTTTGGAAGTCCACAAAGGGAGTCGTAAGGCTGCATCCGAGCACCTTGGAATTAGCCCTCGTACTCTACGCTACAAGCTCGCTCGCCTTAGAGAGCAGGGTGTCGCCCTGCCCAACGGGCGGTCTGAGCTAAGGGGCTGACCTAATCTTGCAATTCACGGAAGGAAATTAAGCGATGAGCGACGTAGCGATAAATCAGGTAATTGCGCAAATGCGCGTCATGGCCGCCGCAGCCCAGTCCGAAGGCAGCGACGTTGCTAATCAAGTGGAATCAGGATTTGCCTCGCTGATGCAGGACTCTATCGATGCGGTCAATGC
This sequence comes from Pseudomonadota bacterium, assembly GCA_039815155.1. Lineage (GTDB taxonomy): Bacteria > Pseudomonadota > Gammaproteobacteria > Pseudomonadales > Halieaceae > Congregibacter. The sequence continues at coordinate 32,348 of JBCBZV010000036.1, read as the reverse complement.
ATCTATGATGGAAGCGAAGGTGAAGACGCAGGCATTCGAAATGGGAGACACGAATGTCTCCTTAACTGAGGTTATGGTCGCCGGACAGCGAGCTAGCTTGGAATTTCAAGCGATGACGGAGGTGCGCAATAAGCTTCTGAGTGCGTATCAAGAAATCATGAGCATGCAGGTTTAACCGTAGCAAAGCCAACTTGATGAAGCGTGGATCGATGCAGCTACAACGAGCAGTAGTGGATGGCTGAAGCCAGCGACAACTTGCTGACTCGTTTCAGCGGATATTCGCGGCAACCCGCAGCGCGCCAGTTCGCGCTGTTGTTTGGTTTGGCCGCGAGTATTGCTATTGCTGTGGGAACCGTGCAATGGGTGATGCAGCCGAGCTACAAACCTCTCTACGGTGCGATGTCTGCGGAGGATACGAGCCAGGTGATAGCCTCGCTGCAGGTTGCTGGTATTGATTACACGCTGGATCGCCGCACGGGTATGATTGCGGTTCCCGCGGGTGAATTGCAGCGCGCTCGGCTCGCGCTGGCGAGCGAGGGCTATCCGCGCGGCGACGGCTTGGGCTATGAAAGCCTCTACCGCGAGCAGGAGATTGGCCTGTCTAGTTTCATGGAGCAGGCCCGCTTCCATCGCGCTCTTGAAGCGGAGCTGTCACGTACGATTTCTGCGATGGACAGCGTTCGATCTGCAAGGGTGCATCTGGCGATGTCAAAGCAGTCTGCATTCCTGCGCAAGCGCGAGGAGCCAGCCGCATCGGTGATGCTTAGCGTTTATCCGGGGCGCCTACTTACAGATCGGCAGCTTGCTGGCATCGTCAACCTGGTTGCGTCTAGCGTGCCAAATCTGCAAGCGGAGCAGGTCTCTGTTGTCGACCAGCAGGGCAAGCTCCTCTCAAGCCAGGGTATGGACGAAGAGTTCGGTTTCACGCAGGAGCAATTCCGCTATGCCCGTCAGTTAGAGGCTGACTATAGCCGACGGATAATCGATATCCTTGAGCCGATCCTTGGGCCCGGTGCGGTGCAGGCCAAAGTCGCAGCTGAGGTAGATTTCACCCGGATTGAACGTACCAGCGAAACTTTCTCGCCGGATACCAGGATTCGCAGTGAGCAAACGACAGAAGAGTCGAGCACGCAAAGACTTAACGGCGGCGTACCCGGTACCTTGTCCAATCAGCCGCCGCCAGATCCAACAATCGCGGCTACGCAACCGGGTGCCAGTGCTCCCCCTGCGGACGGCACGGTTCAGCCAATTACCGCGACACCGCCGCAGCCGGTGAGGACCAGCCGCCGTTCTACCGTAAACTACGAGATCGATAAAACCGTTAGCCACGTACGCGAGATGCCCGGCACGCTTCAAAAATTGTCTATCGCCGTGGTCTTAGACTTTGTCGATACGCCCGCGGATGACGGCACGACAACAAGCGGGCCATTGCCCCAGTCGCGAATTGATGAAATCACGTCTCTTGTGCGAGAAACCGTCGGTTTTGATCCGGCTCGAGGTGACACCGTTAGCGTAATAAGCGCACCGTTTGTCGAAACCCCGGAAATTGAAGTCGATATGCCCGAGCCCTCAATTCTGGAGCAGGATTGGATTTGGCAGCTTGGCAAAGGACTGGCCGCTCTGGTCGTACTACTCACACTTATTTTCGCGGTAATCCGACCGATCATTAAGTTTTCAGCTGTACCGGTAGTGGCACCACCCCAGAACATCGAGGGCCCGCAGGGGCAGGCTGTGGCGGCCCTGGGTGGTGACGCTGCCGGTATCGCGGATGACCAAGTCAGCCTTGGCTTACAAGGGGGCCAGCCTGGGCTACCTGGCACTGTTGGCAGCGGTGGTGACTATCAGCAACAATTACAGATGGCGCGTACCTTTGCGGCAGGGGAGCCGGAGCGTGCGGCCTATGTAGTTAAAAGCTGGGTAGCGGACGATGGCTGAGCTAAACGCAAAATTGAGCGGCGCACAGCGCGCAGCGATTTTCTTACTCGGAGTGGGTGAGGAGTCGGCCGCGAGCATCATGAAACATATGGAGCCGCGCGAAGTACAGCGAGTAGGGGAGGCCATGGCCTCCCTTTCCGGTGTGACCGATGACGATATGTCGGCGGTGCTTGACGACTTTCGAGAGTCTGCGGAGAAAATCAACCCGCTGTCGATTGGCGCTCCCGATTTCGTGAAGCGGGTGATGGTCAAAGCCCTCGGTGAAGAAAAAGCTCGCGGCGTTATGTCAAAGGTCTTGCCTGGCAAAACGAAGACCCGCGGGATTGAAGCGCTTAAGTGGATGGATGCGCGCGCCGTCTGTGCTCTCATTTCCGAGGAACATCCGCAGATTATTGCCATCGTTCTAACCTCTCTTGACGATGATCATGCAGCAGCGATTCTCAAGGAGCTGCCTAAACGCATCCGTACCGACGTGATGATGCGCATAGCCCGTTTACAAATGATCGATCCAAACGCTTTAGAAGAACTCGACAAGGTTCTGGAGCGGCAGCTGGGTCGAATCAAAAAGACCGCTCCGAGGGCGGTGGATGGTATGGCCAGTGCTGCGGCGATTATGAATAACGTGGATGCGGAACTCGAAGCAAAGGTCTTGGACTCTATGCGCGAGAAAGATGAGGATCTTTCCGAGCGCATCTCGGAACTTATGTTTGTCTTTGACGACCTGTCCTCACTAGACGACCGCGGTATGCAGCGGCTCATACGGGAAATTTCTGTTGATACGCTGGTAATTGCACTCAAGGGTGTTGATACCAGCCTGCAGGAAAAGTTCTTCGCCAATATGTCCTCTCGAGCCGCCGATATGCTGCGTGAGGATCTCGAAGCAAAAGGACCTGTTCGACTTGCAGAAGTCGAAACCGCGCAGAAGGAAATCCTCGGCTCGGCTAAGCAGCTTGCCGACGATGGCGAACTCATGATCGGCAAGGGTGGTGATGACTTCGTCTGATGCGCCATCGCTCGCCAGCGGATGGCGGCCGCCGTCGCTCGACCGAAAAATAGCGTCTGCGCAAAGTGCACCGCCTGATCATAGCGCGCTTGCTGCGGAAGCGGAGCAACGGGGTTACGAGGAGGGTTTGGCGAAGGGGCTCGCCGAGGGTAAGGCAGAGGTAGAAGCGCAGGCTGTTCAGTTAGCGACTTTGATTCGAGCACTAGAAGCGCCCTTTGAAGATTCCGACCCTGCCCTGCTTCGCGCCTTGCTCGAATTAACGGAAACGCTTACCCGCGCTCTGCTTGATCGGGAGTTGTCTGCTGATCGGGACGCTTTGGAAGCTGTGCTCAGTGAAGCACTGCTTACCTTGGCCGATGTCAAACAGCCGCTGGTGGTGACTTTAAATCCGGAAGATGCGCGACTCTGTGCCGAGTTTTCCTGTTTTGATGGACGCGACGTCACGGTACGCCACAATCAGTCTATGCAGCGAGGCGGTGTGATCGTTGAGTCCGGCAGCCAATTTATTGATGCCAGCTTAGAGGCGCGTTTACGCCGTCAGGTCGATGCGCTCTATAAGCACGCCGGGCTGCCAGAACCGGAGCCCGAGAATTCTTCTTTTGCCCCACAAGCTGCATTGGATTCGGAGCCTGAAGGCTGATGGCCAGTGTTGCATCGACCCCAATGCTTGCCATCAATCGCCAACAGCGCCTCGTGACTCAATTGGGCGCCCTTGCCAAAGCTGTGGAACCCAGTGGACTGTTGCGGGAGGGGAAATTAACTCGCATGGTGGGCCTTAAGCTTGAAGCGGAGGGCTGTGACGGGGCAATCGGTGATCGCTGTCGTGTCATTAGCGAGGATGCGGTCGTCGAGGGTGAAGTCGTCGGATTTGCTGAGGGGCGGTTAGTGATCATGCCTGAGAGCGAGGTTGCCGGCTTACGTTTGGGCGCTCGCGTTCAACCTCTCGGCGAAAGTGCCGGGGTTGAGGTCGATGAACAACTTTTCGGGCGCGTGCTCGACGGAGCCGGTAAATTCTTGGATGGGCGCCCGGCGCCCAGCTGCGACCACCGAGTGCCTCTGCGCGCTACTAGCTTGAATCCCTTGGAGCGCCGCCCTATCAATCAAGCGCTCGACGTTGGGGTGCGAGCAATAAACGGGCTACTCACGATAGGCAAGGGGCAGCGTCTCGGGCTCTTTGCCGGAAGCGGCGTCGGCAAGAGTACGCTGCTGGGTATGATGACCCGACACACCGCTGCCGACGTAATCGTGGTTGCCCTGGTCGGTGAACGAGGCCGCGAAGTGCGAGAGTTCGTCGAGGATATTCTCGGACCCGCCGGCTTAGCACGGGCGATCGTTGTCGCAACGCCCGCTGACTTTCCCCCGCTTATGCGCGTTCACGGCGCTTGGCGGGCAACAGCGATCGCCGAGTATTTTCGTGATCAGGGTCAAGACGTGCTCCTCCTAATGGATTCCCTTACTCGCTTTGCGCAGGCTCAGCGGGAAATCGGCTTAGCCGTAGGCGAACCTCCTGTGGCAAAAGGTTATCCGCCTTCGGTGTTTTCCCTACTCCCGAATCTGGTAGAACGCGCAGGTAATGGGCATTCCGGATCGATAACTGCCGTGTACACCGTCCTGGTCGAAGGCGACGACCCCAACGATCCGATCGCCGATGCGGCCCGTGCAATATTGGACGGGCATATTGTCCTCTCCAGAAGAGTTGCCGACGCGGGACTGTTTCCGGCGATCGACTTCGAGGCCTCTGTTAGCCGATCAATGAACAGCATCACGAGCGAAGAACAGCAGCATCGGGTACGTGGCCTCAAAGAGCTTTATTCCGTGTACCGCCAAAATCGGGACCTGATTACTATCGGTGCCTACAGCCGCGGCAGCGATGGAAAAGTAGATCAAGCGATCGATGCGCACGAACCCTTGCAATTCTATATTCGCCAGGAGCAACAGCAGCGAGTTACCCTTGCGGAAAGCGTTGCTCATCTTGCCCAGTTGGCCCAGCAAACGAGGATAGCCGCCGCATGATGGACCCAAGCCAACTCGACAAGGTCGCGGTGGTTGCGAAAGCCGACGAAAGCAAAGCGGCCACGGTGCACCAGCAGCGTCAACAAGTAGCGCAGCAGTCGCAGCAGCGTTTGGGCCAGCTTGAGCAATTTCGACAAGAATACGAAACGCGACTCAGCGCCTTGAGCCAATCGGGCATGGATGCACGACAGCTCGCCGACTATCGTCGATTCTTGTCTGGTCTTAGCGACGCGATTACTCGCCAGGGCGACGAGCTTCAACGGGATCGCGCGAATATGATCGCGAGCCAGAATGATCTACGCGAACAGAGCCAAAGAAGGATGACGGTGGATGAACTCATCGCGCAAACTCGAGCGGGACTGTTACGTGAGGAGGAGCGCAGGGAACAGAAGCTCAGCGATGAGACTAGCTTGCAGCGCCACAGTCTAGGTCCAGCCGGACAGTAATCTGGCACACGCTTTGCTCAGTTACTTACCTAGATACACCTCTATGAGCGAACAGGCGACATGACAGGTGGCATAGACAGCAACTTACCTATTGTTTCACAGGCCGACTCGGCGGCTTCGCAAGACTCGGTAATTAGCGTTAAATCAGAGGCTTACGGAGACTCGGGCACCTTTGGCCGCGTACTCGACGCGCAGCGTAGCAAGAGCTCAGAGCGCAGTACCAATGGCGCAAAGTCAACGGCGGACGACAGGACCGGCGGCAAGGGTTTGCCTACGGATCGGACACAGAGTGCCGCTGCCAACGAACAGGCTAAAAACCCCTCCGCTGATACGAGCGCACTCGAACAAAGACAAGATCCTGAGCGAGGCTATACATCCGCGCCTTCTGAGGATTCTGAAGTCGAGACCACAGTCTCCAGAGCAGCCGGCGACGACCTCCGACCGCAATCTGCTGCGCTGGCACTAGCCTCCGGGTCTAGCAAAAATGCTCAAGCGCCTGCCAGCAGTGCCGCACAAACGCAGTCTGAGCTAAGCATCGATGCAGAAGTAGCAAAAGTCGAAATCTCTGCTCGAACTGGGGCTCAGCCTGGGGCTCAGCAAAGTAGTGCCGTATCTGCGGCGGGCAATACACCGAGTGGGGTCGCAAATACCGCACTCACCGCTTCCGCCGATAAGGTGCTAAATTCGGACGGCGAACTCCGAGCACAACAATCCCGATCTGATGAATTATCGAATGAGCTGTTGGCGACCAGAAATACTAAAGCTGGTGCTGCGCCTTCGGCATTCACCCAGCGAGAAGCAATCGCTGGTAAGGAAAGAAGTCTTGCGGGAGCGGAGTTAAGCTCCACGGCTGCGCGCAGCAGCCTTTTAGAACAGGATCTGCGCGGTGTTGCTTTGAAGAGTTTTGCCAGCCAAGATACTAGCAACCTACTCGAAACCAACTCCAGTGTCAGTACGCGGGCAGTGGACGCAGCGCTGGCAACGCAAAGTTCTCTATCCGGTTCAACGGCAGTCAACCCGCTACAAACTTTGGGTGCTGGAGCCAGCAATACTGCCGCGCTATCTTCCAGCGCAGATCCCGTACCGGAATTCGTGCTCCAACAAACTGCTACGGACGGCGAGTTTGCCGATGAGGTGGCAGGGCGTATGCAAATGCTGATGCGCGATGGGATCAAGGAGGCTCGCCTGCAGCTGAATCCCGCCGAACTCGGTAGGCTCTTCGTTACGATTAGCACAGACGGTGACCAAGCTCGCGTCGCTTTCCTCGCAGAGTCGGCGGGAGCCAGAGAGATGATAGAACAGTCGTTGCCGAAGCTACGCGAGATGTTAGAGCAGCAGGGCCTTCAGCTCGCTCATTCTGATGTCGGTGAACAGGGCGCTTTTGCTGAGCGTGAAGCGTCCGACTCTGAGCAAGGAACGCTTGCCTCCTCAGAAGCGCTGGATCTCGTCGAGGTGCCTCTCGGTGCTGATGGCGCCGAGGATACAGATTCACAGCCGCGTTCTGTCATAGATACCTACATCTAGCCAATAGCCCTTCATTTATCTCGACCTTCAAACGGTCTAAGATGCCCGAGCGCTGGCATCGGGCCGCGCGTTTGAAGCTTATGTCTTGGCTTTGACCTGTCCGATTTGAGAGCGTCAATAAGCTGACACGAGACGAATATAAAAATTATAAATAACTGAAAAACATACTTTTTTTATCAGTGGTACGGCAATTGCTGCCTACGCGTTGAATGCGCGTGGTTGTCAGCGGCCAACCATGAGCATAGGAGCGGGCTAAATGGCCAAAAACAACGATCTGAATTTGGGCAACGATGACGACCTTCCAGGTGGTGAGTCAGGCGGTAAGAGTAAGCTGATCATCATTATCGCTGCCGTGGTGGTACTAGCCGGTGGTGGCGCGGCTGCGTTTTTCCTGATGTCTGGTGGTGAGGATGAAGCGGACGCTTCGGCAGAGGAGGTGGTCGAAGAGGTAGAAAAGGAGCCTCTGTACGCCGACGTTAAGAAGCTGCTGGTGAATTTGGAGCACGGTGGGCGAACCCATTTTGTACAGGCAGAAATGCAGTTGATGTCCTACAGCCAAGATGTGATTAACCAGGCATATCGAGACATGCCCGCGATTCGTGATCGGCTGATTATTCTTTTCAACTCTCAGGATTTTGCCGCACTAAAAACCGTGGAAGGAAAAGAACAGCTGCGAGCTGCAGCTCTAACGACGGTGAATGAGGCACTTGGCCTAACCGCGCCAGAAGTGGTTGAAGAGATCTACTTCGAGAATTTCGTATTGCAATAGTGATGGGAGAGGATGGCTAGCGACGACGTACTTACGGAGGGCGAAATTGATGCGTTGATGGAGAGCGTGGACGACGGTGAGGACAGTGCCGACGCCTCCGATGACGGCAAGTACCGTCGCTTCGATTTTGGTGCCCGAGAGCACTCCCTGCTGCGCGAGTTCACGGCTTTTGAGTCGGTGCTTGAACGGCAGGCGGATCTCTTAGGCGCGCAACTGGACGCAGCCTTCTCAATCGAGTTTATTGTCCGGTCTCTTCCTCCTAGTCTGCTCACTGTTTCCGATGCGCTCGCTACGCTTGGGCGTGCGGTCGGTGTTACCACATCAGCGTTGGTGCCACTTCCCGGCCCTGTTTTCGCAATCGCGTCTTCCGAACTTCTGTCCTTCGTCGTCAATGCCTACTTCGGTGGTAGTAGTTCCGGTGAGGCCGAGGAAGGAGGTGAGAAAAACTCCCTTACCCCTTCCGAACTTCGTGTCGCCGAGCGTTTATCGGAAATACAGTTTCGCGCACTCTGCGAAGCCTGGGCCGACAAAGTCGCGCTCGAACCTGGTGAGGAACCGGCCACGCTGGGCGTTCCGGATCGGTTAGAAATGGTGCCTCGCGGCGACCTGCTTTTGAGACTTGCCTTTCATTTGCACGCGGGCGACCACGAGTCCGAACTCATCATGCTCATGCCGTTTATGGATTTAGAGCCCTACCGGGAACGGTTTGCCCCGCCAAAACAAAAGAACGTCGATCCCACCGACAGTTGGGAACCGTTTTTCCGTCGTGAGTTGCCGGTCATAGAGCTTGAAGTGGCTGGTGTGTTGAGTACTAAAAGCATGAGCCTTTCGGAGGTATTGACGCTAGCAAAAGGTTCCGTCGTCCCCCTCGCCCCACCGGAGCAGGTGCGCCTTCTGGTAGATGAGGTCACCTTGGCGGAAGGCCGTTACGGCAGCTTTGAAGGTAACAAAGCTGTGCAAATTCAGCGTTTGTCCGGTCTGCTGCGACCTCCAAGCGCTTGAAGGAGAACGTTATGAGTGACGAAGAGATAAGCAATACAAGCACAGCCGAGCCCCCCGGAGAGCTTGAGGGTGCCAGCGTTGGTGGAGACGTAAACGATGCTGATTCGGGCCGGGTTGATCTCGATCTGCTACTTGATGTGCAAGTTAACCTATCGGTCGAGATTGGCCGAACTAAGCTCCCAATAAAGGATTTGCTGGCTCTTAATGAGGGTTCAATAGTGGCATTGGAGCGTGCGGTAGGTGAGCCGATGGACCTGATGGTAAACGGCACCCTAATAGCACGAGGGGAGGTCGTTGAGTCGAACGGTTCCTTTGGTTTACGGCTCCTGGACGTTGTAAGTCCCTCCGAGCGTCTCAGGAAGCTGAAGTGACAGTGGCTATCCAACAGGGGCTTGCGCTAGGTAAACAGCTAGCCATCGCGATGCTGTGCGCAGCGCCCGCGGTTTCCTTCGCGCAAACGGCGGAAAGCCCGACTAAGATGCCTGAGCTTTTTAGCGTCGGTTATCTCGCTCAGGTGCTCGGCTCTCTGTTGGTAGTGTTTCTTTGTCTGTTTGCCGTAATTTTACTGCTGCGTCGCTTTAACCGCCTCGGCACGGTTTCCGGGGCACCGCTTAAAGTTGTCGGCAGTGCAAGCGTAGGTCACCGCGAGCGCATCGTGCTTATCGAGGCAGGCGATGAGCAGATGCTGCTCGGGGTGGCTCCCGGTAATGTTCGTATGCTGCATGTGCTCCCGGAACCGATCACGGCGAGCAACAGCAATCCAGCACCGCAAGACTTTGCGTCGATACTCCGCGCCGCCAACCCGCTTGGAGGTCGTTCGTGATGCATTGCCGGTCAACGCAAAAGGTATGGCTGAGTGTGATTTGCTCGCTGTGCCTCGCGCTCCCAGAATTCGCACAGGCGCAGGCTAGTATCCCGTTGATGACCGTTCAGCCAGGCAGCTCCGGTGGCAATGACTACTCGATGAGTATTCAAATCTTGCTGCTCATGACCTTACTAACTCTGGTGCCGGCAGCGCTGATCACGATGACGTCCTTTACCCGGATTTTGATCGTGCTAGCGATTCTCAGACAGGCTTTGGGCACTGCTCAAACGCCGTCCAATCAAATTATTTTGGGCCTTTCCCTATTCTTAAGCCTGTTCATTATGGCGCCGGTTTTTGATGTTGCTTGGACCAGTGCGCTTCAGCCCTACATGGATGAAAGTATTGGGTTTAGTGAGGCGCTGGAAGCCGCTAAGACGCCGTTTCGAGAATTTATGTTCAATCAAACGCGAGAAACGGACCTAATGCTATTTGCTGATCTCGGGGGCTATGGTCAGTTCGCCTCCCGCGACGACGTGCCCATGGTGGTTTTGCTACCGTCCTTTCTGACCAGTGAACTCAAGACCGCTTTCCAAATCGGCTTTTTGATGTTTGTACCCTTCCTGATTATCGATTTGGTGGTCGCGGCGGTGCTGATGTCCATGGGTATGATGATGCTTTCACCTTTGCTCATTTCCCTTCCCTTTAAGCTGATGTTGTTTGTGTTGATCGATGGCTGGTCGTTGATTGCGGCAACGCTTGTATCGAGCTTCGCTATCTGATGGGCCCGGAAACTGTATTAACGGTCGGTCGCGATGCGCTATGGCTCGCCGTGCTGCTGTCGGGGCCGCTGCTTCTGTCGGCGCTTGCAGTCGGGTTGTTGATCGGTGTTTTTCAGGCCGCAACGCAAATCCAGGAAATGACTTTGAGCTTCATTCCAAAGCTGCTTGCGCTTGTCGTTGCTTTGTTTGTTGCCGGACCCTGGATGATTTCGCTGGTTGTGAGTTTCTCGGAACGCCTGTTTCAAGAAATTCCTGGGTTGATTGGGTGATACGCTGTGGACGCGACCTTTCCCTTCGACGCAAACAGTCTAATCGCTCAGCTCGAACTCTATATCTGGCCGTTTTTGCGCTTGTCGGCCATGATGCTCGTCGCCCCGGTCTTCAGTTCAACGTCGGTGACCATACGCATTCGAATTTTGCTCGCCGTACTCATTGCGGCACTGATCACACCCTTGCTTCCCAGTGCCCCAGCGGTAGATCCGTTAAGCGGTATCGGTGCTTTGCTGGCCGCCCGCGAGGTCGCGATTGGCTTGGTCATGGGCTTCGTTATGCAACTGGTCTTTGGGGCAGTGGTGGTCGCCGGCCATTCAATCGCCACGTCGATGGGTTTGGGTTTTGCGATGTCTGTAGACCCGCAGAACGGGGTGCAGGTCCCTGTTGTCTCGCAATTCAATGTCGTACTGGCGACGCTGCTGTTTCTCGCTATCGATGGGCACCTGATGCTGTTCGCGGCAGTTGCGGAAAGCTTCAGCGTACTGCCGGTCAGCAGCGCAGGAACTCCCGATGGTATGTTCGCTGCTGTGGTGGCCTTAGGCAGTCAGCTTTTCGCGAGTGCTCTGCTTCTCGGCTTGCCGACTTTGACCGCGATTTTGATGATCAACGTGGCTTTCGGAGTTATTACCCGCGCAGCACCGCAGCTAAATATCTTCGCGGTCGGTTTCCCTGTGACCATAGTCGCCGGGTTTGTTTTCATGCTACTCGCTTTGCCAACCTTTATGGCCGCCTTGCAACGCTTCCTGTCCCAAGGTCTAGAACAGACCTTGTTGGTACTCGGTTGAGCGTCGGCTAGGAGGAGAGCATGGCAGAAGAGCAAACTGGACAGGAACGCACAGAGGAGCCAACCGAGCGCCGGAAACAGGAAGCGCGCAAGAAAGGTCAGGTTCCGCGATCGAAAGAGCTGAACACGATGTTGGGTTTACTCTTCGCTGGCGCCGCGCTTTGGATTCTGGGCGGAACGCTGGTGAATGACCTGTCGGCGATCACCGCAGCGGGGTTCAGTGTAGATCGCAGTTTGGCCTACGATACGGCTCGAATCCCGGTGCACTTCATGCACCTGGTAAGTGAGACCTTGATGGCGCTGGTGCCATTTTTTGCAGTGACTGTAGTTGCTGCGTTGGCCGGGCCTCTACTTATGGGCGGATGGGCTTTTAGCTTGGAGTCCATGGCCTTCAAATGGGAGAAGCTGGATCCTATCAAGGGCTTGGGTCGGCTGTTTTCTGCCAAGGGCTTGCTCGAGTTAGTGAAAGCATTGGTGAAGTTCACCCTGCTGCTGGCGGCTACCTACCTGCTGATCCGGTTTTATGAGCGTGAAATACTCAACCTAAGTGCTTTTGATGCGGTCGATGCTAGCGTACAGGCCGTTACCATTTTGCTCTTTTCCCTTTTGGCGCTTAGCGCTGTGATGGCGGTCATCGTTGTATTCGACGTGCCGTTTGAGCTGTGGAACTTTAACCGGCAACTCCGTATGACGCGACAGGAAGTACGCGACGAACTAAAGGAGACCGAGGGACGCCCCGAGGTTAAGCAACGCATACGTAACCTGCAGCGCGAGGCAGCGCAGCGTCGCATGATGCAGGACGTGCCAACTGCAGATGTCGTGATCACAAACCCAACTCACTACTCGGTAGCGCTGAGCTACAAGGGCGAAGAGGGCGCGCCACGGGTAGTCGCGAAGGGTAAGGATCTGGTCGCGCTCAAAATTCGCACTATCGCTAGCGAGCACGAGGTGCCCCTCTACGAGGAACCGCCGCTAGCCCGAGCAATCTATGGTACGACCGAGGTCGGAGACGAAATACCCCAGGGGCTGTACCTAGCGGTTGCTCGCGTGCTTGCTTATCTGTTTCAGCTGCGTCGTTCGCGGCCGACGGACTACGTCCCCCGTCCCGATAACCTGGAGGTGCCTGAAGAGTTTCAGCATATCGTCGACGATCTTGATGATGAGTCGGAGCAACAGGGAGAAGAGGACTGGATCGACGACGGTCTCGCGGACGACGTGTTTGAGCATAGCGCTAAGCGCAAGGGTGATGGCGATAAGCAAAGCAATAGCCGCAGACGCAGTGGCGAACCTGGTCAATGGGAGGGGTCAGCCTGATGGCCACAGCTGATAGCGCGGTAGCGAATCAAAGTGCCACAAGTGCTGGTGCTTTAGCCGGCATGGGCGCACCACTGGTCATGATGCTGCTGTTGGTAATGATTGTGCTGCCATTGCCACCGCTGATTCTGGACGTCTTATTCACCTTCAATATCGCTCTGGCGATTATTGTGCTGCTAGCGGCTGTTTATGCGGCCCGACCGCTTGAGTTCGCAGTATTTCCAACGGTTCTGCTCATCGCCACGTTGCTCCGTTTAGGGTTGAACGTCGCGTCAACGAGGGTCGTGCTCTTGGAAGGCCATACCGGTACCGGTGCCGCTGGAAATGTTATCGAAGCCTTTGGTGAGTTCGTGGTTGGCGGTAGCTATGCCGTAGGTTTGGTGCTGTTCACGATTCTCGTCGTCATCAACTTTGTTGTGGTCACCAAGGGTGCCGGGCGAATCTCGGAAGTCACGGCCAGATTTACGCTGGATGCGATGCCGGGCAAGCAGATGGCCATCGATGCTGACTTAAACGCGGGTTTGATCAATCAGGAAGTTGCACTGCGTCGGCGAGATGAGGTCGGCAGAGAGGCGGACTTTTATGGCGCTATGGACGGTGCCAGCAAGTTTGTAAGGGGAGATGCTGTTGCAGGCATTTTGATTTTATTTATCAATATTCTTGGGGGTTTTGCGATCGGGACGCTGCAGCATGATCTTTCCGCCGCTCAAGCCGCTGAGAATTATGTGCTGCTGACGATCGGTGATGGCCTTGTCGCTCAGATTCCCTCGATGCTGTTGTCCACCGCCGCCGCGATTGTCGTAACGCGCATGTCTGGAACAGCGGACATGGGAGCGGAAGTCGCCTCCCAGCTTACGGACAATCCTCGCGTGCTGTTTGTAACAGCGGGAGTCATTGGATCAATCGGATTAGTACCCGGTATGCCTAACCTCGTATTTTTGGGCATTGCAGGTGTCTTAGGCGTCATTGGTTACCTACGTGCGCAGCCAGACGATGAGCCGATACTGGAGCCGGTTGCGGAAGAGGAAAGTAAGCCTGCGGAAAGCAAAGACTTGAGTTGGGATGACGTCAGTCAGGTTGATGAGATTGGCCTTGAGGTAGGTTATCGGTTGATCTCTCTCGTGGATCGCAATCAGGGTGGCGATCTCCTAAGCCGAATTAAGGGAGTCCGAAAAAAGCTATCCCAGGAACTTGGGTTTCTCATCAACTCGGTGCACATTCGAGATAATCTCGACCTTCAGCCCAATGCCTATCGGATAACTTTGCACGATGTAATAGCGGGGGAGAGCGAGGTGTTTCCCGGGCGGGAGTTGGCGATAAACCCAGGACAGGTATTTGGAGAGCTGGAAGGAGTTGCGACCAAGGATCCTACTTTTGGCTTAGATGCAGTTTGGATCGATGCATCTCAGCGGGACGAGGCCCAGACCATGGGCTTTACCGTTGTCGATAGCAGTACAGTAATCGCCACCCATCTCAGTCAGATACTGAAAAACCAGGCCCACGAACTGATCGGTCAAGATGGCGTACAACAACTGCTGGATAAGCTCGCGCGAACCGCGCCAAAGCTGGTAGAGAATTTGATACCGGATATTATGAGCCTCGCAGAAGTCACCCGAGTGATGCACAACCTCCTGGAGGAAGGCATCCCCGTGCGCGATATGCGTACCATCACCGAGACGCTGGCGGATCAATCGAACAAAGGTCTCGACGCCGATGCGCTTACAGCGCGGGTTCGAGTGGCCCTGGGCCCATCGATTTTCCAAACAGTCAATGGCACCGCGCGCGAAATGCCGGTGATGGTTTTGGATCCGAAGTTGGAACAGCTACTAATGCAGGCCGTTTCCGGTACGCCAGGCGGTCTAGAACCTAATTTAATGGACTCGGTAATTCAGCAGGTAATGCAGGCATCAGCAAAACTCGAGGCTGAAGGTAACAACCCGGTATTGCTGGTAGCTACAAATATACGCCTGTTCTTGTCTCGTTTACTGCGCGGCAGGATGGCGAACTTTTACATTCTGGCGTACGAAGAAATCCCGCCAAACAAATCCATTCGGGTAGTCGCTACCATTGGCAGTGGCCCTGGGAGTAACCAACCGGAAACGAATAGAGCGAATGGCGCAAATACAGCAAATACAGATAGTGCGGCGAGTACCGCACAAGCGGCCTAACGATCTCCGCTCGCGTCGGTAAGCGCGTCTGAGATGGTTGGCAAGGCTGCCAAGGAGAGCAAGACGATGAGAATAGAACGGTATATTGCAGACGATACTAAGACGGCAATGGCCAAAGTGCGAGCGGAGCTTGGCTCTGAGGCCATGATTCTAGCCAACAGGCGTGTCGGCGGGCGGGTCGAATTAACCGCTGGCGTAGACTTGGAGGACGCGGTTGAAGCTCCAATCAGGCCGCGTCAGGCTGTGGCGCCGCGGGGCTTTGAATCTCGCGTTGCGAGCGAGCCGCTAATTGCCCGTGATTTACAGCCTGGTACCTATTCGGATCCGTCACGTCACTACTCCCCGGATACGCATGCAAGAGTCCCGCAAGACATGCAGCTACAGGCCTTGGAGCAGGAGGTAAGTCGGCTTCGCGGCATTCTCCAACACGAGCTGGGTGGTCGCCCGAGTGCGGATGCCGCTGTACCGAGCACAGGAGCGAGCAAAGGGGCTAGCAAAGGGGCGAGAGAGCCACGAGCTATGTTGCGTCAGCGGCTTCTACGTCTCGGCTTGTCCCGTTCTTTGGCCGAGGAAATCATCGGCACCCTGCCTCCTGTTCGCAATCTAAATGACTCGTGGCAGCGGGCCCTCCGCAAGCTTGTGTCGATTGTAAGTACGCAGGCTTTGCCTGCCGATCGTGACAGCGTATTTGCGTTGTTTGGGGGAACGGGGGTCGGTAAGTCCAGTACGATTGCAAAGTTAGCGGGTGCGGACGTGCAACGATTCGGTGTGCATGGGGTTGGCTTAATTACCCTCGACAATTACCGAATCGGTGCGCAGGAACAGATGTCAAGCTTTGCTTATACGCTCGGGATTCCGCTGTATCCGGCCAATGACCGGCAAAGTCTCGCGCTGGCACTACAGGAACTCAAGGGTAGAAGGGTCTACATCGACACAGCGGGTATGGGACAGCACGATGACCGCTTGGCTCGCCAGATCAACTTGGTCCGAGAGCAAGAGCAACCCATTACTTCCCTTCTGACCTTGTCCGCTTCCGCACAGCCGTCTCAATCACGAGCGCTGAGCAGCTTATTTACTCGCTCCGGGGTCACCGGTGCTATCATCACCAAGGTAGACGAGGCGACGAGCTTGGGTGGTATTTTAGACGTTCTGATTCGAAGTCGATTGCCGCTCCACGTGACCTGCGACGGTCAGCGTGTTCCCGATGACATACAGGCTGCCGACGGTCAGGTTCTTGTGCGTCGAGCGGTCGAGTTGCTGCGTTCGGAAGAGCCCGGAGTCGATGGACAAATCGGGCCCAGCCAAGCACCGACGGTCATGCCAAAAGGAATGGTGTAGTGCGGAAATCAATGGAATGGATACCTGCTCAGCCTGACGACCTCGTTCCTACTTGGGGACAGGGGTAAGGTTTAGCCTGTGACTTCAACGGCTCCGACCCACGTCATAGCGATCACCAGCGGAAAAGGCGGCGTTGGCAAAACCAATATTGCCGTCAACCTGTCCGTGGCTCTGGCTCGAGGTGGCCAAAAGGTGATGCTATTCGACGCCGATCTAGGGCTTGCCAACGTTGACGTGGCCTTAGGTCTTAAGCCGCAGTACGACATCCAGCATGTAGTGAGCGGCGAGCAAAGTCTCGACAGTGTAATTATGGACGGCCCGGCGGGTATGCGTGTTATTCCGGCGTCTTCTGGCGTTGCTCGCATGGCATCCTTAACGGCCTCTGAACAAGCCGGTCTCGTGCGCGCATTTAGCGACCTCGCTGACCCGGTAGACGTACTCATTGTAGATACCGGAGCGGGCATCGACGACACGGTTCTCACTTTTACCGCAGCTTGTCAGGAAGTGGTAGTTGTTGTTTGTGATGAGCCCACCTCGCTGACAGACGGCTATGCGCTGATCAAGGTGCTTAATCAACAATGCGGTATCAAGCGCTTTCAGATCCTGCCCAATATGGTCGAAACGGAACTTCAGGGCCGACAGTTGTTTGAGAAACTGTGCAAGGTTGCTGATCGATTTATGGACGTAAATCTCGGCTATCTAGGCGCTGTGCCCCGGGATGACTATCTTCGCCGCGCCGTACGGGCGCAAAAGCCTGTCATTCTTGAGTATCCACGGGCAGGGGCGTCGGAGGCCATTGCTGCCATCGCTAAACGTGTTTCAAAGCTGCCGCGTAGCAGCGATGCGGGTGGTTTGGGGTTCTTCGTTGAACGCATGATCGAATATCGAAGTGGAAGTGCTTGAGCACAACACACACCGTGATCAGGACTGAAATTAAGCGCCGAACGACCGTCAGAGTTGCTACTCTCGTTGCGAGAGCTCTGGAGTGACGCATGAATCGTCTCGCAGCTTACGAAGACAGCGATACACAATCTGCGGACGCGTTGGTGCGCGAATATCTGCCGCTTGTACAGCGGATCGCTCTTCGCTTAAAAGCAAAGCTCCCACCCGATATTGAAGTCGACGATCTCCTGCAGGTAGGTCTAATGGGTCTGTTGCGAGCCAAAGAGAGCTACGATGCGTCTCAGGGAGCCAGCTTCTCCACCTACGCAGGTATCCGCATCAAGGGCGCTATGCTTGATGAAATCCGCACCAATGACTGGCTGCCACGATCGATCCAAAGCCAATTTCGCCAGGTTTCTGAGGCGATTGAATCGCTTGATGCACAGCTCGGTCGCCCCGCCCAAGACGCTGAAATTGCGGATGCGCTGAGTATGTCTCTGGAAGAATACCAGCAGTTGGCAGGTCGACTGTCCTGCGCGCGAATGACCCACATCGAGGATAGCGAAGAGGCGTCGATGGCTGAGTCTAAACTCGCAAATCCGTTTGAGGAGGTGGGGGACGAGGCATCACGGATGGCGTTGGTGGATGCAATACAGAAGCTGCCTGAGAAAGAGCGCCTGATGATGTCGCTCTACTACTCGGAAGATTTGAACCTAAAAGAAATAGGCGCGGTACTCGGCGTTAGCGAGTCTCGTGTGTCACAAATACATGGACAAGCATTGGCTCGGCTGCGGTCTGCGCTGCGCGCTTGGAACGGCTAGAGCGAACATAGAGTAAGGGATCGGCGAGTGGCTAAGGCTAAAAAGAATAAGCCGCGTACGCGCACTGGCCCTGCAGGTGTCAGTTTAGATTTGCTAACACTGATCGGCGTGACCTTAGCGGTCGGTGCGATAGTCCTAGGCAACTGGCTAGAAGGCGGACATATCTCCGCGCTTATGCAGCTCACAGCATTCATAATCGTGCTCGGGGGTACTTTTGGCGCGGTGTTTATTCAAACCCCCTCCAGCGATTTTCGCTTAGCCTTTGGCCGACTTAGCTGGGTGTTTCTTCCGCCCGTTTTTCCGCGCTCTCTGATTCTTGATAAGGCAGCCACCTGGAGCCGTATAGCGCGACGAGAGGGATTACTGGCCTTAGAGAAGGAAGTGGATAAAGAGAAAGACTCGCTGAGTCAAAAAGGCTTACGTTTACTGGTGGATGGCCTTGAGCCTGAAGACATTCGCGCAGTTATGGAGGTCGAAATCGATAACGCTCTGGCGGTCGAGACGAGAGCCGCGCGAGTTTTTGAGGCGATGGGCGGTTACAGCCCTACCGTCGGCATTATCGGGGCGGTGCTAGGTCTGATACACGTCATGAATAATCTGACCGATCCAGCACAGCTCGGCTCCGGTATCGCGGTCGCATTTGTGGCCACTATCTATGGGGTTGGTTTTGCCAACCTGTTTTTCCTGCCCGTCTCAAACAAGCTAAAGGCTATTGCTGGTGAGCAGATGGGCTACCACGAAATGCTACTCGACGGTATTGCCATGATTGCGGACGGAGACAGCCCGCAGGTCATTACGGCCAAGCTGGAGGGTTATCTTGACTAGGTCCGGCACCAGGTTGTCGCGCCGACGGCGCTTGCCCGAGTTCACCAACAATCACGAGCGCTGGCTGGTGTCTTATGCGGACTTTCTAACCCTGCTGTTCGCGTTTTTTGTGGCGATGTATTCAACATCGGCGGTGAACAGCGGTAAGTTTCGCGTGTTATCCGACAGCATTGTACGAGCGCTGAATCTTCCCGGTCTCGCACTGAGCCCTGCAGAACTTGCGGATAAGGATGCACGATCGGCGTCCTTGGTCCTTGCAGCGCAAGATACCTCGCGTGTGCCGCTGAAGAGTGCCGCCAATGATCAAGAGCCTGAGGGCCAGTTTGCTTCCGGGCAGCGCGGTCCAGAGCAGCTCCGTGGAGTGGAGGACTCGCTTCAGTCCTCCCTTGGAGATCTCGTAAATCCGGAGCAGCTCAGTCTGAGTTCCGATGGCAAATGGCTGGATATAAAAATACCTGCCAATCTTCTCTTTCCAAGTGGCTCCAGAGCTCTACTCGCAAGTGCGACCCCGCTTTTGGACAGACTTGCACAAACCCTCAGCACCTTGCCAAACGAAGTGGTTGTGCAGGGTCATACCGATGATCAGCTGATTCGCAACGGTTTGTTTCCATCGAATTGGGAGCTCTCGACTGCTCGTGCGGCGGCCGTGGTGCGAGTGCTTGAGGAGCAGGGAGTAGCGTCCGACCGACTCAGCGCGCAAGGATATGCAGCCACTCGCCCGGTCGCCGATAACGGCAGCGAGGATGGGCGCGCCGAGAATCGAAGAGTTGTGCTTCGCGTACGCAATCTTGTCGTGAGCGAAGACCGCGCGCTCGTCAGTGAAAGCTCCGGGTGAGCGAGACAAGTCGTATTGGAGGAGTCAGGCCTGCAGGCGGCGGCTCATCTGCTGCTGTCGTAGGCAGACAAAAACAGCGCCACAACGAACGAGAGGGACAAAGTAAAAAAGAGCAACAGGCGGCAGGGGAGGAAGGCGGTGATGTTGCCGACAGCGAAGGAAGAGAGCCGATGCACGGCGATGACTCCTCTGGAGTGGCGGCGGAACTGAGCTACGAATCCAGACTGCGCCAGAGCGCTGAGCAAAATTCTAACTCCCCTAGAGAAACGGTAAACCGGCCGCGAAAAAACAATAGCTTTGGATCCCTCTACGCTGAACAAAACATACTCGAAACAAAGAGCCTCGCTTCGTCAAAAAACACCGAGCAGGGCGAAAAACCTAAGCCCGCAGGTGCAGGTGAAGGTATAGGTGTCGGTGCAGGTAAGGGCGGCTTGATCGACGAACGTTGCTAACTATGGCGATAGTTTGGATGTGGTGTGATAGTCAGTGCCAGTTTTAGTCGAGCTTCAGTGGCCGCTGCAATCAGGAGGACTAGCACAAACATGGAGACTACCAGCACCGAAAAAAAGTGCTGCTCTCTAGTGGAACCGAGTCCGTTTTACTCGGGAGTTTACAAACCCCGCAAGATCGATAGAACTTTGTAGGCGTACAATTCTTCTACGTCCGCCTCCAGCAGTAGCTAATGCCGTCCGTCAGTTTAAATCCAAGCGGATACAGCCGGTCCTAAGCAGTCACCGATCCCTCAGACAACAAAGCTCCCTGCTTCTGCACCACATGCTGAATTAGTTGTTCTTGCGCCATTGCGTCATCGTCAAAGTCTACCCGTATCCAGTAGGGCATAGTGCTCGAAGCCAGGCGCTCCTCGCAGCCGACGACGGTGCCTGCGATTGACAGCGTGATCTGCGATGGACGTAGGATGACGCTCAAGCGCAGTCGGGTCTCCGGAGCCAATCCTTCCCGACTCTCGAAGGCAACACCGCAGCCGCTGATGTTGACCATAGTGTCGTCGTAAGACTGGATGTCACTCTGCTCATACTCTATCGCCTGCGCCGCGATAATGGATACTTTGCGATTGAGCAGGCCGAGCGCTTGGGCAACCACGGGATGGTCTTGCCATACGGTATTAATAGTTTGGTTGAGTTCGCGGTCGATCTCAGCCAGCAGCGTGCCAGTACTGACTTCCAGGCCGCTTTCACCACCAACGATGACCATATCGCCAGGCGGCTCTTCCATGACCTCGTAGCGAAGCATGACGACGTCATTTATTCGGTAAAACTTACGACGCTCTTGGCTAGGCATTGAGCTGTTCATTTAATCTATTCCCAGGAGTTCAAGCGCGTCGGGGTTTATGTCGCGCAAAGCATCGATTTCACTGGCTTCGGCCTCGTCTACCCCCTGCCGGATCACAATTTCTACGCGACGATTGGATGCGCGGCCATCGGCCGTATCGTTCGCGGTAAACGGTTTCGTATCGGCAAAGCCCACTACCATCATCCGGTCGTCTTCTAAGAGGCCGTCTCGGATGAGCTCATGGGTAACCGATAAAGCACGGCTCGACGACAATTCCCAGTTCGATTCATAGCGTCCGCCCCTAAGAGGTACGTTATCGGTGTGGCCTTCTATGGAAACCGTTCCTGGGATCCCCGACAGTGATTCACGAATACGTTGCATAACGGGGATAAAGTTCGCCGCTAAAGTAGCCGAACCAGACGGAAACGAGCCCTGCTCGCGAATTCTTACGGTAATGGTCCGTCCATCGGACTCCACGTCCACTTTTCCCGTCTGCATCTCGTCGGCCAACAGATCCTGGAGCTTCTCCGCATCGGATCTAGTTTCCGCCAGCAATTCAGCGACCTTCTCCTGAAGCTGTTGCTCCACTTCGGCCTCCGTAAGGTCTCCAGCGCCAACACGTAAGGACTGATCTAGTGACTGTTGCGCAACCTGTTGGATCGTATCGATGGGGGTGTCTTTGGTCTCACCCGGTGCGAATTCCTGTGCGATTATGCTGGTTCCCTTAGGTATGTCGTCCAAAGCAAACTCGTTCTGGACGCCAAAAGCAAAGGCCATCGAGCCGGCGATTTGCTTGAACTTCTCGACGTCCATTTCGGAGAAAGACAACAGCAGTACAAAGAAACACATGAGCAGCGACATGAGATCGGCAAAGGTCGCCATCCATGCGGGTGAGCCGCCACCTGAATCGTCGTCGTCAGACATAAGCGCTTCTCCTAGGCGGTAGCTTCTTCGCCGCCGCGTTGCGCCGGATCCAGGTATGCCTTGAGCATCGACTCGATAATGCGTGGGTTTTGGCCTTCTTGGATTGCCAGAACCCCATCAATGCAGATAGACCGAACTCGAAGTTCGTCGCTTTTGCGAAGGGTGAGCTTATCGGCCAGAGGCATGGCGATCATGTTCGCGATCATCGCCCCATACAGTGTTGTAAGCAGCGCCACCGCCATCGCCGGACCAATGGATTTCGGGTCGGACATGTTCGAAAGCATTTGCACCAAGCCGATCAAGGTACCGATCATGCCCATTGCGGGCGCCACATCGGCCGTAGCGCTAAATACCTTTGCGCCCCAGGTATGTCGCTCAATGGTCGCCTTCATATCCTTGTTTAGAACCGTATCCACGACTTCACGGCTGTTACCGTCGATCAGCATCTTGATGCCTTCATCGAGGAATTCGTTATCGATTTCCTGGTTTTCAAGAGCGAGCATGCCTTCTTTACGTGCCACGTTTGCGAGCTCTACGATTTTTTCAATCAGCTCTTCCGGATCGTCGATTTTGTTGATGAACGCGGTAGCGGCAACCTTGAATGCGCCAAAGAATTGGCCCATCGAGAATTTGATCATGACGACTGCGATGGTGCCGCCTACAACGATCAGAATGGATGGTACGTTTACGAAGACCAGCGCAGATCCGCCAGTGAGGATGGCAGCCAGCACGATTCCGATTGCGCCGACCATTCCCAGAAGTGTTGCTAGATCCATACGATTCTCAAAGTCCTTAATAAAGATCTTTGTTACAACAGCCGCTAAAGTATACACAGCATTGTTCGTGAATCGACATGCAAAATTCCACGGGAAATTGACGGCCGACTAAGTCGACTTGATCAAAGCCGCACAGCCGATTTCGCTGGAATGATTTACAACTCGTTGCTAGAACGCGTCTCCATTCATTGTTTACAAACCGGGGCGGCGTCGAGGTTTTATGGAAGAACTACAACTCGCATTGACCACCGCGCGTGTAGATCAGCGCAACTTCGGGTTGTGGATCAACAACTGGCAGATTGGTCAGGTTCTGAACGCCTTGGTGTCAAATCAATTACCCAGCGGCGAACTCGTACTGCGTGTAGGTGGGCAACAAATAACGGCGACCACCGATATACCCATACAGCAGGGCACAAACCTAATGCTTGAGGTTAAACAGCTGCAGCCAGTTCCAACTTTGCGAGTACTTAATCCTGTGGCGAGCGCTTCGCCCGCGTCAGTCGGTGGGACCTTGCAGCTGCTTCCAAGTTCGGGCGCTTCCCTATCGAGTCCGCCGCTGGGCTCCGTTGTGCAAAACGTACAAGTACTAGCTTCCGCTATGAGCGCACTCGCGCCAGCGTTGAGCGAATCGCTGGGTCAATTGTTTCGCTCCTCACCGCGGGCCGATCGGCTAGCCACGCCGCAAGGTCTAGCATCGGCGATAAAAGACTCGGGGCTAATGTTTGAGGCCAAGGCTGCACAGAGCCCCGGGGGCAAGTCCCCGGCCATTGCCTCGGACCTGAAAGCAGCCGTGTTTCGCACGCTGGCGCACGCAAACGCTGCGCTCAGTAAGGCAGAAGGTGTGTCTTTGCCGCCCGCAGACTTGGAAGCTTTGCTGGAAATGCGTCGAGAGCTTGAATCCGGATTAGGACGCATCAGCGTGAATCAGCTAGCATCCCAGTCCCCTCCCGAATCGCAGACGGGGACTCGCATTTGGCAGTTCGATATCCCCGTGCAGCTGGCTAACCACTACCATAATTTGGCCATTCGCATCGAGCAAGATACGGGCTCCGAGCGGGGATCGAGCGGTGATGCGGAGGCTGAGGAAGATCGCTGGAAAATTGAGTTAGCACTCGCTTTGCCAGCCCTTGGGGCGGTTGATCTAAGGATCGGTTTGGTCGGCAACAACGTTGAACTGCGCCTGGCTGCGGAGCGTTCTGAGGTTCGAGAGGCGATGAGTAGTCGCTTGCAGGAGTTGGAGCGCTCCCTGGCGAGTCGCGGACTGCATCTTAAGGCTGCGACATCGGTAGAGCTGTATCGCCCACCGGCGCAGGAACCTGAGGTCGGCCTGGATGTGCGCGCATGACTGACTATTCAGACCAGGATCACGCTTCGGCGACAAAATCAGCTGCACTGTCTTACCGCGGTGAAGGCGCTCCCGTGCTGGTTGCTAAAGGTGAAAGTGACGTTGCCCGGCGCATCGTCGCTGTGGCTGAAGAGAATGATGTGCCAATAGTTCAGGACGGTCAGCTCACTGAGCTACTGAGCCAGCTGTCCTTGGGTGAGGAAATTCCACCGGCACTGTATGTTGCGGTCGCAGAAGTGTTGGCCTACGTTTACCGCCTCAACGATCGCTTCGATGGCCGCGCTTAACGCAAAGCTACCCGTACAAAAGACAGGTACAGAAGCGACAAAAACGAGCATAGGAGCGTCCATAAAGTTCTCGCCGGCGGTTCGCGAATCAACCCTCGGTGCGGTATCCTCTGGGTCGTTCTTTTAGCCACGTTATCCAGCTGACCATGGATAAAACCAAGTCTCTCGAACAACTTAGTCTCCGTCTCTCTTACATGGCCGAAGGTGTCGATGAGGATGCAGACAAAGTTCTCTCCGCCATCCGCAGTCGTCTCAAAGAAGGCAGTGACGCAAAAAAACTTGAAGATCTTTCCGGGCGTCTCGCTCGAGTCGTAATGACCGCCACCGGCGTGAACGTCGACAAAGGCCGCAATATTGAAGGAGGCTATGATCTTTCCGGCCTGAAAAAGCTGATTAAAGCGCTTCCCGTGCGAGCAGCCGACCAAGATCGGGTCGCTGACATCGTGCAGCAAATGCTAAGCGGTAACACCGGCATGGCTCGACAGAAGGCGGTCGTGGATCTGCTTGAAGTTACCGGCACCGCGATCGACGAAATCGCTGCTCGTGATAAGGGTGACAGCGGTGTTCTTGGCATGCTCCGCAAGAAAGGTGGCGATAGCGGAGACGAGCGTTATGTGTCGCTTTATGCGAGCTTGGTTGAACGGCTGGCCGAACATATTGATGTTCTGAATGGCAATGAGGTGCGCAGCAGCTCGATTCGGGACGCGCTCTCCGGGATTGTTCATCCAGACCGCGCGGAGAATCTCTTCGAAGAAGTTACCCAGGAGATCGAGAGTATCGATGCCCGGGTACGTTCAGAGCGGCTTCAGACAACCGACTTCTTAGGGGATCTCAGGGAAAAACTGACCGGCTTTGAAGAGGTGCTTGGTCTCTTCTCCGAAGACGGTGATGGTTCGGTTGCTCGGTCTGAGGAGTTGCAACGGCAGGTCGGTGAGGACACACGACAGATTGGCGAGGCCGCCAAATCTGACGATATGCAGAAGATGCGCACGATGATCGATTCGGGTATGGCTCGAATTACCGAGCGCCTGACCCAGCATCTCGAGGAGGAGCGTCAGCAAAACGAAGCTTCAAAGGAGCGCGTTAAGGAACTCAACGAGCAGTTGTCCAGTTTAGAGACTGAGGCGGACACGCTGCGCAACGAAATACGAAGCGCCAGCGATCTAGCTCTCAAGGACTCCTTAACGGGCGTATACAATCGAGCCGGTTACGAAGAACGAATGACGGAACTTTTTGCTCGCTGGCAACGATCCGGCGCTCCTTTGTCTCTGGTTTTTGTGGACTGTAACAAGTTCAAGCATATCAACGACACCTATGGACACGCAGCCGGTGATTTGGTGCTCGTAAAAGTGGCCGATGTGTTGCGTACGCGGGCGCGAGCATCGGACATTGTGTGTCGCTATGGGGGCGATGAATTTGTCGTAATGCTGCCGGATACCAAGAAGTCAGGCGCAGAAGTATTTGCAAAGAGTGCTTTTGACGAGGTCTTGAATGCGGGCTTTAACGACAATGGGAAACCCTTGGATGTTTCTATCTCCTGTGGCGTAACCGAGTTGCATGAGGGCGATACGATGGAAGCCGCCATGGCCAGGGCCGATGAAGCAATGTACAAAGCCAAAAAAATGGATGGGATTAAGGTCTGCTCGGAGCAAGCACCTTAAGCGCCACCGCGGGCAGCGTTACTAACTACTTCCTTTTGCCGTACCCGATAACCCGGCCCCCTCACGAATCGACCGGGAAGTCGGCCCGTTGCGGCTCCCTCATTCCACACAAGTTCACCATTCACGAAGACTTTTTCTACGCCTACGGCGAGTTGATGAGGGTCGGCAAAAGTAGCTTTGTCCGCGACCGTGGCCGGATCAAATACGACGATATCCGCAAAGTAACCCCGCTCTAATTTGCCCCTATCAGTTATGCGCAAGCGATGCGCCGGAAGCGCGCTCATCTTCCTTATGGCCTCAGCGAGGGAGATGACATTCTCCTCTCGGACAAATTTTCCAAGCACGCGGGCGAAAGTACCGTAGGTCCTTGGGTGCACTGGTGACAGGCGATCCTCCGAGCTTGCCGCTCGCGTTTCTGCGTCGGAGCCAAAACTCATCCAAGGAAGCGCCACTTTTTTGGCAACATTTTCTTCCGTCATGAGGAAGTAAATTGCTCCCACACGAGATCCATCGGCGTCGATCAGTTCAAGGACGGTTTCCTCTGGGCTTAAATTCATGCGATCCGCGATCTCGCTGAGACGCATTCCCTCGTACTGCTTCATGGCCTCATTTTTGAAACTGGTGACCAGGACACCCGATGCACCCGCGGCCTGTAAGAGATTCTCCCACTCGTCCTGATCTGAGCGCATCTCTTCTAAGATTCTTGCTCGCGTAACGGGGTCCTTGATTCTCGCGATGCGGCCGTTGATGCCGCCCTCGCCGGACCAAGGGGGCATGCCCGCCGTGAGGCCGGTGGCGCCTGCCGTATAGGTATACATATCGGTCGCGACGTCGAGTCCCGCTTCACGAGCTTTTTCGATCTGAGCAATAACCTCCTCAAAGCGCGCCCAGTTTTTGCGGCCCGCGAGTTTGAGATGGTAAATCTCTGCGCGCACGTCTGCCTCTTTAGCAATGGTGAGTAGCTCGTCTATGGCTTCGTCGATGCGGTCGCCCTCACTGCGTAAATGGGAGATGTACATGCCATCGAATTCCGCAACTGCACTGGCTAGCGCTATCAGCTCTTGCGTATCGGCGAAAAACGCCGGAGCGTAGATCAAGGAACTGCCCAAACCCATTGCACCTTCTCGCATGGCTTCTCGGGCTAGTTCTTGCATTCGCAGTAGTTCGTCGCTGCTAGGGGGCCGATTTTCGAAGCCAAGCTCATGGATTCTTAAGGTGGTTGCTCCTACGAAGGAGGCGACATTCGGAGCTACTCCCTTATCTTCAAGATATTTGAGGTAGTCGCCCAGGCTTGTCCATGGTGGTCGCTCGCCTTCGTTCAGATCGAAAGATGCGAGCAGCTCCGGTGACAAAGGCCCCGGAGGTACTGGGCCCATGCTGATGCCCTCGCCGAACACCTCGAGCGTAACACCCTGGGCAATATCACTGACCCCACGGCCATCTTCGATAAGGGAATCTACTCCCCAACTCAGCATGTTGATGAAGCCCGGGCTAACCGCTTTTCCGCTGGCGTCTACCGTTAGCACGGCGTCAGCGCCCCTTAGGTCTCCCATGGCGGCAATCCGATCGCCAACTACGGCTATGTCCATCACTTCTCCCGGATCTCCGCTGCCGTCGTAGACCGTCCCGCCACGAACAATCACGTCGAACGGTTGGCTGGGGCTACTGGGCGTATGCCCGCTGCAACCCATGAGTGAGAGCGTCGCAACAAATACGCCATAGATGTACAGCTCGCCCAGGACGCGTCGTCGCTTGCTGTTCTCGCTGCCAGACCGAAACAAGTTTACGTTGCGATTCATAATTCTCACCTAACAAACTGCAAGCCAACACGGGCGGCGCGCCCGGTTTTCTTCGAACACAACTGATCGTAGCATTAGTGCTTCCTTAGCATAGAGAGCAATCCGTGGCGGATAAAGACGATTGGAAGCAGCGTTATCGAGAAGGTGTTCGAGAGTGGGAAAACGGCGACAGGCTCTTTCGCAAGCTCGTGGGCAGGCTAGCGCTTGCCGCGGAGGGTGGATCTGACGCCCTCGACGATTTGCTTCGAAAAATTCAGCGCGATGCGAAAGAAGGGGAGCTGGCATTGCTGCAACAAGATCTCGACTTATTGGGAGAGACAATCAAGAGGCTCGATGCGGCAGCAGTACCACAAAGCACGACTGCGGGAGGGACACCCGCGGAGGGCGCCGAAGCATTACAGGAGTCCGCAAACAGGGACTACTGTCTTGCCTTGCTCGGTGCACTGGATCTCCCTTCGCAAGCGCAGGCGTCGATCCACAGCTTTCGGAGTCGATTATCTGCTTTGGACGAGGAGCGCTGCCTGCTAGAAACCGCATCGCTGCTTGGGCAGCTGATTCAAGCCCACGGATCAGACACTGCCAGTAGCTCGAATGAGCTTCTCCGAGATCTCATGCTCAACTTAATTAAGGAGGTAGAGCTAGCTCAACCCGGGATGGGCAGTTTGCAGACGCTCCGTGAGACCATTGAGAAAAAGCAGCAAGACGATTGGCACCTGGTACTTGCGCGGGTCATTGCGGAGATCCGCCGGATTATTAATCGCATCAGCAGCGATAAGCACGCGCTGCAGCAGCTAGTACAAGAAGTAGGCCAAGAGCTCAGCGACATATCCGACGTTTTGCTCGAAGATCACGCTAGCCTGCTCGGCGGGCGGAGGAACCTTGCGGAGCTTCAATCCGTAGTGCAAAACGGCGTGGAAGAGATTCAGGAGCAAATCGCCGGCGAGGATGACATTGCAAAGCTTAAGGGAACGATTACTGCATCCCTGGAAGGCATCAAAGAAGGGCTAAGCGGGTTTATCGCATCCGACGAAACTCGAGCAAGCGAGGCGGAAGAGCGAAATCGGCAGCTTCAGGAGCGCGTTAAGAAGATTGAGCTAGAAGCGAATACCTTGCGCAACCAGCTCCAAAGTAGTCGCGATAAGTTGCTTCACGATACGCTGACGGCAGTCGGCAGCCGCTTAGCCTACGACGAAGCACTGGCGCGGGAGCTCAGCCGCTTTGCTCGCGGAGGTCCCGGGTTTTGTATGGCGGTGCTAGATATTGATCACTTCAAACGGGTGAACGACACCTATGGGCACAGCGCCGGTGACAAAGCGCTGCAACTTGTCGCGTCCATTGTCAGTCAGAGAACTCGTCAGGCGGATGACGTGTATCGCATCGGCGGAGAGGAGTTTGCGCTCCTATTGCCAGGTACGGAACTTAAGGAAGCCAACGGTGTTGTTGATGCGCTGCGAACGGCGGTTGAGGAGAGTGACTTTCACTACGAGGGTGCAGCGGTTCCAATGACCCTAAGTGCAGGTTTGACACAGGTTACTGACGGTGACACCGCTGCGCTTCTATTCGATCGTGCCGACGACGCTCTCTACCGTGCCAAACAGAGTGGACGAAACCGAGTGGAAGTTCGCTAGGTGTCCTCACGGCTAGTAGGTTAGGCTCTCTAAAAACACCCCATGTTCCCGGTACCAGCGTTCGTCCATTTCCCAGCGTACGCGCTCAACCTCGGGCCGAGCCTTTAGCAAACTTTCCGCAAGGTGATGCATGTAAACCAGTTGAGTTTGCGCAGCCATAATCGCTGGATCATCAATCGCAGTCGCCCGCAGATTTGGAAACGCCGTGCGCAGGAAATGGATAACCGAAAGGCCCGCCTCTTGCGGCGAGCTTACTGTGGCAACACGGTTTTCGAGCTCCAACACTTTAAATCTGTAGGGGTAAGCCTGCAGTTGCTTGTCTGTGCGGAGAACTTGATTGAGTCCATCCAAGCGCTCGTCGCGAGACACCCAATAAGCTAGTGCAGCTGCCAATAGAGCGGCGAGGAGAACGGCCAGGTACACTTGCGAAAAACGATCAAAGCCTGGCGCTTCTTTGCCGCGCAGCGGATCCGGGCGCTCCGACGCTTTGATCCTCCAAGCTTCATTCTTAGGCGGTTGCATGCTGCGTTAGTCTCTACGCTTGCTACTGGTCTTGGCGAGCTAGCGCATGTTGTTTCCTAGCACCGCGTCGCGTATTTTCTTGGGCCTGCCTTTCTTGCCAATTATAAAAACATTTTGGAGCGACCATGAGTGCACTTAGCGAACCTCTGCAGCTACCTTGCGGAGCCGTGTTACCGAATCGTCTGGCAAAGGCGGCGATGACCGAGGGCTTGGCCGATTTGCGAGGTGTGCCCACAGCATCGTTAACGCAGCTGTACCGGGTTTGGTCGGAAGGTGGAGCTGGAATGCTGCTGACAGGCAACGTTGTGGTCGATCAGTATCATCTGGAGCGACCGGGCAACGTTGTAATCGACCGGGAACCGGATCAGCCAATGCGCGAGGCCCTTGCCAGCTGGGCCAAGGCTGCCACCGCGGCAGGAAATCATGCTTGGGTGCAAATAAGCCATGCGGGCAGGCAAACCATGAAAACAGTGAATGCTCGTCCAAAAGCGCCCTCGGCGGTCAAGTTAGCCTTACCCGGCGGACAGTTTGCAGAACCGGAAGCGCTTACCAGCGACGAAATTCAAGACATTGTTCGCCGCTTTGCCCTCGCCGCTAGCGCGGTGAAGGAGGCCGGATTCACGGGAGTTCAAATTCATGCGGCGCATGGTTACCTGCTTTCTCAGTTCCTCAGTCCACGCAGCAACCTCAGGACCGACGAGTGGGGCGGTAGTTTGGAAAATCGAGCTCGTATCCTTTTGGCGATCGTCGATGCGACGCGGGATGTGGTGGGAGAAAGTTATCCTATCGCGGTAAAGCTCAACAGTGCGGATTTTCAAAAGGGCGGGTTCGCTTTTGAAGAGAGCCTGACCGTAGCGAAGTGGCTAGAGGAGCACAGCGTTGATTTACTCGAGGTATCGGGCGGCACCTACGAGCAGCCAAAGCTGCTCGGTCTGGAAGGGCTGGAACCCATTGAAGAGCAAGCGGTGGCGGAATCGACGCTGCGACGAGAGGCCTATTTTGTGGACTTTGCTATTGCGATGCGCGAAGCCGTCAGCATTCCGCTGATGGTGACGGGAGGTTTCCGCAGTCTAGCCGCGATGGAGCAAGCTTTAGCCGAAGGCGGCGCGTCGCTAATTGGCCTGGGTCGACCGATGTGCGTGCAAACCGATGGACCCAAGCGCTTGCTGAGTGGTGAGGAAAGTCTGCCGCGCTATGAGCAAACCCTAGCGCTCCTGCCAAGCTGGCTGCAGTTTTTAAATCGGATTGGCCTAATCCGTACGCTGAGCAGTTTTGCAACCCAGTACTGGTTTTACGCGCAACTTGCCGCCATCGGCGAGGATGGTCGCCCCCTCGATAACTTATCGGTCTTTGCTGCTACGCGGCAGGTTATGGGTCAGCAAACCAGATTCCTAAAGAAGAGGTCTGCGATCGGTATTTGATGGTGCTTCAGCGTTAACTAGAAGTCCCCGAAATATATCAGCGAACTTGCGATAGCCAAGCCTCTTTTACAGCAGTCACCGTTCTTGCAGTTCGAGGTCGATCCAGACCAGACGGTGGTCTGAGGAAGCACGGCGGTTTTTGACTAGGCGATGCAAGGACTCCCCGGGCCGCGGCCAAAACACCCCTGCGTCGAGTAGGCGCCAGCCGGCGGCACTCGCTAGTACGTAATCCGCACGCATACCCCATTCTGCGGTGTGCGTAGGCCCGAAGGGTGAGTCAGATCGATTGGCACGACCGCCGTCACTGGTCGGTAGCAGCCCCCGTTTCACTCGCGGATGCGCGAGCAACTCAGCGATCCCCTCACGACGAGCATCTCCCTCTTCCGTAGAAGCATTCAAATCACCGAGAATGATAAAGCGCTTCTCCGGTAAACCGCCGAACTGTTGTTTGTCATCGTAGATATAGGCGGAGTCTTGCTCCGAACCTAAATAGTCGACCCAAAATCGAATCTCATCGTGATTGCGTCTTCCATTGCGGTCCTCTGGCCCATCGAAGACGGGCGGAGTTGGGTGCGACGCAAGCACATGCACTTCTTCATCGTTGATCAGTACCGGTATGTCCCAGTGGGATTTTGAGGAGAGGCGTAAGATCTCCTGGACCTCTGGCGGATACCATAGCTCTCCTTCTTCGGTCCGCATCGACTCCATGAGGTTGTCGGGCATGTCGCGCCAGAGAAAGGTCTGAAAGGTTCGAACTTTCTCAAAAGCGATAGGGAAGCGGCTGAGCAGCAACATGCCGTATTGACCGGGGTATAGCCCATAGCCAAAGGCGTCTTCGCCTACCCCGGTTGCTTGCCCATCCCGATTTAAGTCCAGTCCGGAATCTACGCCTGTGTTGACCGGGCCTTGATAGTAGTAGGGGTAGGTCATCGGTTCGGCGCCCGCTTGCCCTTGAGCCAGGTATCGTTCGAGGAACGGCAATACGCCTTGTTCTAAGTCTGGGTGATAGTCGAATTCGTTAAGTAACAGGATATCCGGTCGAACGCGCTGAATGATCTCTGCAATGTTCGATATTTGTGGGTGATCACTATTGCTGAGCGCCGCCGGGAGTTCGTGTCCGCTGGGGGTAGTGCCCTGGGCCACGTAGTTACCGCCTTCCATGCTGACGTTGAAGGTAGC
>JBCBZV010000069.1:0-22214 GCA_039815155.1 Pseudomonadota bacterium | reverse complement strand
GATAGCTACAACATCATCGACTTATTGGTTCACTATGAGTTTAGTGATCGTCTCCAGCTAGATGCGGGTGTTTTCAACCTGTTCGATGAAGAGTACATCCGCTGGGCAGATACGCTTTCGATCGGTGGCGATGCGCCTGAGCGATTTACCCGGCCGGGGCGCAACTTCAGCATCACGTTGCGAGCGTCGCTTTAGCGGGAACGAATCAAGCGTTCCTCATAACGGGACACCAACGAATTCGGCGGAGCCGTCCGACCTCCCAGTGTTTGTTCAATAATTGAGAGCTTGCGGGCTCATTGACGTGGACAACAAACTCTGACGGCTCCGCCGGCCTTTTAACACTGCTCCGATCTCTTTCGGTTCGTAACAGGCCGATCCGTGTTTAGCAGGGAGGCTGGAACACGCCGGTGAAATTGAGAACTCGACCGACCTTAATGATGGGAGAAATCGTTAGTGAGCGATGTTTATCTGCGAGGTTTGGCAGATCTAAACCCGTCTTTTTGCGGAAAATTTTCGGCGCTCGGATAGGTAGTGTTTTGGAAGCGCGGTGTTAAGCGCGGTGTAAAGAAGTAAGTATTACTATCTAGGGTTCAGGCAGCGCGTCGACGATCCAGATTTCGGCGCCTATCGTTTTCTATTACAACCCCGTTAACTGTGATCGGAAACACCATGGCTTCACGATTTTGCCGTCGATCATTAGCGGAACGGTCTGTCCAATGGCGATAGGGCGAGAGATCGCTTTCCATCGCGGCCATCTCCGCCTCTAGATCATCCCCAGAGACGTAACGTTTGGCCGCAGCGACGAATACCCAAGCGGATATCAGGAGGGCACCGACGCCGAGCACTCCGATTATTGTCAGTAATGTATCCACCGGGTTTTACCCTTAAAGACCACCACGCCTTGCCGCGGGCAGTCTATTTTGTTTTTGTGAGTGTACAAGTTCCAAGCTTGCCCGCAACCCTGCAGCAGCAGATTTAGCAATACTTGGGCCAACAATTTTTAGTACTAGATGTGGGGGTTTAGCGTTCCGTCAGTCACCAAATGTAAAGAAAGTTGACAGATTTTTGACGACTTCCCGCCACTGTTGGACGAGACAGGTCAAAAAAATGGCCGCATTTGCGGCCAATGAGGAGTACTGCTTTAGGGGAAAGCTAAGAACCGCTGATAGTGTTAACGGGCACCTTTACCGAACAAGATGACTTCGGCTGTCTGCAGCAACACCAAGAAGTCCAAAAAGATGCTTTGGTGCTTAACGTAGTAGAGGTCAAACTCTAGCTTGTTACAGGTGTCCTGGAGTGATGCACCATAGGGATAATTCATCTGCGCCCAGCCGGTGATGCCAGGCTTCACGCAGTGGCGCTTTTCGTAAAAAGGCACCTCTTCGTTTAGCTCTCTAACAAACTCCGGGCGCTCTGGTCGGGGCCCAACAAAGGCCATCTCGCCGGCCATCACGTTCAATATCTGGGGCAGCTCATCGATGCGAGTCTTACGAATGAACTTGCCTACCCGAGTAACACGGGCATCGTTTGCTGTAGCCCAGCGCGCCTGACCGTCGCTTTCTGCGTTTACGGTCATGCTGCGGAACTTGATGACTTCAAACACCCGACCGTTTAAACCAACGCGGCGCTGCTTATAGAACACCGGTGCACCCAATCCATCTTCCATCCAGATCGCGAGAACGGTCAGCAGCATAATTGGCCAGGTGACCATCAGCAGCATGAATGAAATGCTGACATCGAAAAGTCGCTTCGCAAAGCTATTCGCGTCGCCGCGCTGAAAACCGCTCGCAAACGTGAACCAGCTCGGGTGCACGTGATTGATGACCACTTTGCCGGCTTGTTGCTCGAAGAAATCGACAACGTCTAAGATCCGAACGCCCTGACTCCGGCACTGCATCAGCTCTTCTTGAGGCATATTGTTACGACGATCTTCCAGAGCGACGACAATTTCGTCGACATCGTGCTTGCGCACAAACTCCGAAAGCGGGGCGTCGAGGGCAAGCGTCGGTTCGCGCTCAATCAGCGATTCCTCGGCTCCAGTGCGAACGAAGCCTACGATTCGAAAGCCGTGACGGTCAGCCTTGCGACGCATCTTTTGATTGATCGAAGCGGCAGTTTTTCCCGCACCCAGTATCAAGACACGACGCTTGAACTGTTCAAGATCGATGAAACGGGTCCACATAACTCGGTTAATGAGGGCTAAGGTAAAGGCCAACGTGGCGACCATCGCGAAGTTACCGCGCCACAAGCGAAGATCCGGTACTAGGTAAAAAATCAACGTCATAGCAACGGTCATAAGACCGAAAGCGCCCGCCGTGCGGAGAAGGATGCCATTGACCCCTTCGCGCAGCTTGGGTTCGTATAGACCCATGGAGAACATGGCTAAAGTGGTTACAACGGAAAATACCAGCGCTTCGATCCAAAGATTGCTTGAGTTAAGGTCGAACCCACCGGGTACGTTTAAAAAATAAAGTGCAGCGCCCGCTATGCTCGCGACCGCGAATAGCAGCGTATCGATCAGCGCCAGCCAATAATAGCCAACGTTGATATGGTGGTTAAAAACTCTCGCAGTGCCGACGAGGCCTAACATTGTCTAGAATCCCGTAGTGGTCATTTACTGCTCCGAAATTGATGTCGCTGTTGTAGAGGGTGCGACTTGGAAGTATCGGAGCTAGCTCTCTTCTGGAGCCTTAACTCTAGCTGCGGACGTGTAGAATACACGCGTTGTTGTAAAGAAATGTGACAGGGCGCGCAAAATGTCTTCTACACTGTGAACTAGTCCCGTTTCTCACCAGATCCTGCGCTCAATGGAGTGTTCTCACTGATCATTGTATAAATATAGGTCACTGATCGAGCGAACGCGATCTTATTTGTGCTCCACTCTTTGCACCCACTCGACCGGTGATGGAGATTTTGGATAAATGCTCCAAAAAACAACGGTCCGTATCGTTTTACTAAGATGATTTGGCCTTTTTCGACCTCTAATTACTCTATTTTCGTTGTTTGCACGGCGAATATTTGCCGCTCCCCTGCCGCAGAAGCTTTGTTGCGCCACCACCTGAGTCAACAAGGTTTGAGTCGAAGAGTCTCCGTTGCCTCTGTCGGAGTCGCAGTATCAGCAGAAGGCCAAGCACCCGACCCGAGGATGAAAAAACTATGCGCAGAAGTTGGCGTATCTATGAGGGGCATCCGCTCTACCAGTGCGAATTCTGAACTTTTGCAAAGCGCTAGTGAGATCTGGGTCATGGACAACTCGCACTTAACGGTTCTCGGTGACTTGGTTATCGATACCGGTGCTACGCCCGAGCTATTTGATCCCAACGGGAAGGAGATTGAAGACCCCTTCTTTGATAGTGCTGTGGCAGTCAGGCGCGTCTTTGAAGCTATATACAAAATCTCAGAGGAACGCGTTCACAAGCTCGCCTCCCGTGCAATTTAGGGTTGAGCTAAGATTTCTGTAAATCATCTTGTGCGCCGGAGTGGCATATAATGAACGCGCAACTTAGCTAGAGAGCTCACATGTCAGCGCTACAAACAAAGCCAGAGAAGTCGTCGTTGTTCATGGATTTCGCTCGCTATTTCGAGTTGTCAATTGCGCTTACTCCCGCACAACGGCGTGACGTATTCGCGGTGCGGTACCGAGTCTACTGTGAAGAGTTCGGCTACGAAGATGCGCAGTCTTTTCAAGACAAACTCGAAACTGATGAGTTCGATGAACAGTCGATTCACTGCCTTGTCACGCATCGAGCGTCTGGGATGCCCGCTGGTTGCGTACGGTTGGTTTGTGCAGATACGCAGAGCGATCTTCCCTTTGAGGCTCATTGCGGTGGAGGGCTGGACTCGGAGTTTTTCTCCGGGCGGGTGGACAGCCGATCAAAAATGGCCGAGATTTCCCGTTTGTGTGTAGATGGCCAGTTTCGAAGGAGGCGAGGGGAAAAAGAAACCCGATTTGGAAATACTGATACCTTACATTTTGAAGCGAGAGAAAAAAGAACTTTTTCCTTGCTAGCAGTATCATTGTTCCTAGCTTCCGCAGCGGTTGCTGATCTACTTCGCAGACCCGAGTGTTTCGCCATTATGGAGCCTTTCCTCCCATCAATTTTAAGAAGGACAGGCGTCAGCGTGAGGAGAGTCGGTGCGGATTTTGATTACAACGGCACGCGAGCTCCTTACTACCTGAATATCGACGAGGCGCGGCGTAAAGCACCCGAGGAAATTCGTCTCAGCTTAGAGGCAGTTACTGCGCAGTTCGCCCGAGAATTGGCGCAAAAGCCGGTGCAGAAAGTGTCGAGATCTAGTTTTGACTTGCTCAGCTTTGCAACACCACAGCTACTGGCTTGAAGTTCCAATGCGCTGTGTCAGTTTGACCCACGATCTAAATGTCTTTGCTCTTTCTTCGGGCCCAGTCACCGCTGGGCTGTTTTAGCGGTATGCGCGACACAGACTTACACCGCCTTGATCAAGTTTTCCGCTTAAATTCCCGTCGTCTACACATTATTTCAAGCATCTCCCTAATGGCGATGCTTGCGTGTACTCCAAAGGTCGATCCCGTCGAACTGTTAGCCAGAGCTCAGACTGCGCTAGCGAGCGGCGATATCATTGCTGCGGAGATTGATACGAGGGCGATGTTGGCCGATTCTCCAGAAGACAGTTCTGGGAGACTGCTGCTAGGGCGCATCTACCTGTTAAAAGGCGACCCGGAGGCGGCGCAGCGAGAGTTTGAGCGTTCATCACGAACATCTACGTCCGAGGAGGCGGCAGTTTGGCTCGTTAGAGCCATGGTGGACTCGGGCGATGAAGAGGAATTTATAGAGGGATGGCGTGGAGGCAACTACGTAGCCATCGAAGCAGACTCCGACTTCCAAGCAACTGTAGCCCGCGCGTTGCTCATCTTGGGAGAGGAAGCAGCGGGCAGAGAGGCGCTAGCTCGAGCTATCGCTTTCGCTCCAACCCCCAGCGACTACCTATCCATCATGGAAGCGACAGTAGCGGCGACGATCGACGAAGAGCCGGAGCGAGCTAAATCAGTCTTACAAGCGCTTACGAAGCGCTCACCTAGAAATGCGGAAGCGTGGAACTTGCTCGGTGAATTAGCCGTCGTCGAAAAGGATTTTTCGAACGCCGAGACCTATTTACGTCAAGCAGTTGAGAAAAACCCTGTCCGGTTCTCCTACCAAGTTCGGCTCGCAGAGTTGCTTGTTCGACAAGATAAAAAGGTAGAAGCAGAAACGAAGCTAGTGCGCCTCCGTCGGGTTGCCCCCAGGAGTCGAGTGGTCAATTTACTTTCTGGGCAGCTCAGTTACGGCAACGGAAATTACAGCGATGCTGTCGATTTTTTGAATCAGGTCCTCGCGATCGAACCTCGCGACGTGATTGCGCTCAGGTTGATTGCCGCGAGCTATTTTCAACTCGACCAGCTTGTCGCTGCTCGAAGGTCCTTTGAGCAGCTCACAGGGCTTTTGCCGGACGATTCAGATTTGAAGCTTGAACTCGCGAAGCTGCTGCTTCAACTCGGCGAGCTGGGCGCGGCGGAGAAGGAAGTAAAAGCCGCACTCGCGCTATCTCCCGAAAACCGCCTCGCTCAGGAACTCTATGCAAATGTTATGGCGCGGCAGGGCCGTCATAGAGAAAGTGCGCAGGCGTATGCATCGCTTGCAATCGCTAATCCACAATCAACGGGCCTTAAAGTGGCCCTAGGTGCCCAAGAATTTTTGTCGGGAGATACGGGCCTGGGCATCGAAAGAATCCAAACTGCAGTTTCGTCTGAACCGAATAATGCGCTCGCCCAGCGAACTCTTATTGAAGCACTCATAGCAAGTGGAGATGTTTCCGGGGCGGTGGGCGCCGCGGAACAGTATATTCAGCTCGAGCCCGAGAGCGTCAATGCGAAGCTGCTGCTAGGACGCGCACTTACTCAAAAGCGAGACCTGAGTCGAGCAGGGGCATTGTTCGAACAGGTTCTGGAGGGAGATAGTGGAAATCGCGAAGCTGCTGGTGGCTTGGCCGCAGTCGCGGTCTTGCGCGACGATACAGATGCCGCTCAAGACGCATATCGCGAGTCTTTGCTTCACTATCCAGGAGATCTGTTTGCGAGTATGAATCTTGCGTTTTTGCAATCGCAGGCAGGACAGTTTCGTGAAATGCAGGACACTCTAGAGAAATCGATCGAGGCTAACCCGGAAGCCGTTCGGCCGCGATTGGCGCTCGCTCATTATTTTCTAAGCAATCGCGAGGCCGAAAAAGCCATCAACACGCTCTTGACCGTGGAGTCCGCCGCCGCCCAATATCCAAGGATTGCGATGGTTTTGGCTGGGGCCTATCTAATTACCGGCAATCAATCAGCGGCCGCGTCCCAAGTTAATCGATTAATTAAATTGCAGCCCGAAGATCCGAACGCTTTGATCTTGGCAGCGCGGGTTGCGGCGGTAGATCGTCAGTTTGATTCGGCGCTCGAGTACATTGAATCTGCCAAAGGGTTTGCGCCTGAGGACATCGAGTTGCGCAAGCTACACGCGGAGGTGCTCGCGATGGCGGGGTACCTCGAAGAATCTATCGAGGAATTTGAGGCCCTGCCTAGCGAGCATCAGCTGCTTGCGAACTCCCGTCTTTTTCGCGGCCGCCTTGCGCTTGCAAACAAGAATTTTAACAAGGCGATTGAGGAGCTAGAAGCTTTCCAAGTGCTCAATCCTTCCTCAATGGGAGCCGGCCTGCTGGCCACCGCAAGTTGGTCATTGGGAGAGCGAGAGCAGGCGATCGAGACTCTGGAAGCATGGTTGACAAAGGAGCCCGATGACGTGGCGACGCTGGAACAGTTAGCAAGTCGGCAACTCCAGCTTGAAGCCAACATCGACGCTATTAAGAGCTACAAGCGGCTAGCGGAGATTCAGGATAACAACATTATTGCGCTAAACAACTTAGCCTGGCTGTTGCGAAAGACCTCGCCCGAGGAGGCACTAGGCTACATAGAGATGGCTGACTCACTCTACCCACAAAGCTCCCAAATAAAAGATACCTACGCGATGGTGGAGTTTGAACTAGGCAAATATGAAAGGGCGCTCGCGCTCAATGAAAAAGCGCTTATCGGGGCTGGCAATAGCGCTGATTCGGTTCGGTTAAACCGCGTCCAGATTCTAGAAGCCACCGGCCAGAAACAAGAGGCAGAGACCTTGCTGCGCGGACTGTCCGAGAGCTCAAATGAAACAATTAGTGCTCGCGCCAAGGCAATTCTGACTGAGTCTTATTAAGCAGTGAGTAAGACCTCCCCTGGCTTGAGGTCTGCGAGGAGAACACACTCAACTTTTTCATGAATCAGCTAAAACCAGCTGTCGCCAGCGTGGGTTGTCTGCCAACGTGGGCCGTCTGGTAGGGGTAATAGAGGAAGGGCCTGCGTTTAGCTGGGCTTTCGCAGGCCGTACTTCTCAAGCATGGAATACAGAGTTGGCCTTGTTACCCCAAGAAGCTCAGCGGCTTCGGTGATGTTATCTCCAGCGTGGGTTAGGGCTTGGAGAATGGCGTTTTTTTCCGCCTCTTCGCGTACGGATCGGAGGTTGAGTGGCATGGCACCATCTTGAGCTGATGTGTCGGCAATACAGTCCTCCAACTGCATGTCTTCAGCGCTTACCTGGGACGTGTCCGCCATAATAACGGCGCGCTTTACTCGCGACTCGAGTTCTCGAACATTGCCAGGCCAATCGTAGTTTGAGATTGCACGCAAGGCATCATCAGAGAAACTCTTTACGCCTTTACCAGAGTCTTTAGCAAAGCGAGACAAAAAAGCCTTGGACAAAACGATTGCGTCTCCATCACGTTCTTTCAGTGCGGGAATATCAATTACCATTTCACTCACTCGGTAATACAAGTCTTCACGGAATTTCCCTTCGCCGGTGTACCGATTGAGATTTTGATGTGTTGCACAGATCACCCTTACATCGACAGAGATTTCCTGGCGACCGCCGAGGCGTTCAATAACTCGCTCCTGGAGAAATCGTAGCAACTTTGCCTGCAACTCCATTGGAAGGTCTCCAATTTCGTCAAGAAATAAGGTTCCGCCATTGGCATGTTCTATTTTGCCGATTGTCTGCTGGCTCGCGCCCGTGAACGCGCCCTTTTCATAGCCAAATAGCTCGCTTTCCAGGAGCGTGTCTGGGATAGCGGCGCAATTAATGGCCACCATTCGCTGACTTGCCCGTGGGCTCAACTCGTGAATCGCGCGCGCAAAGCGTTCTTTGCCGGTACCGGAAGCGCCTAACAGCAAGGTGGTGATATCAGTTGGTGCTATTTTTTCGACGGTCCGACAAACTTTTAGCATCTGCGGACTAATCGCGATGATGTTGTCGAGAGGCATGTTCTCTGACGCTCGCTGAAGCTCTTGGTTTTCCCGCTCAAGCTCGTAGACATGTTGCGCACGGTTGACCAGGAGCGCAAGCAGCTCCGGATCAGCTGGCTTCTGGTGGAAATCATAAGCACCACCCGCGACTGCCTTTACCGCATTTGCGCGATCGTTATCACCGGTAACGACGATGACCTTTGTTTCTGGTGCGAGGCTGAGTACTTCGCGGAGCGTTGCAAGCCCTTCGGTGACGCCCCCTGGATCCGGAGGAAGACCTAGGTCCAGGAGCGCGACGCCCGGCCGATGGCGACGTAAAGCAGCGATCGCTGATTTTCGATCACCGGCAACAATGACTTCAAAGCCATCAAAGGCCCAGCGCAGCTGGCTTTGCAGGCCTTCATCATCTTCCACGACTAGAAGTGGTTTTGTATCGTCACTCACGAATCTGCGTTCCAGAATTGATAGGTATAGTGTGCCACGACCTTCAATCGTAAATGAGTACCGTGATCACATTCTTGCGATGTGCTAATCGGCTAATAGCGACGCTAATACTAGCTTTGGAGGGCGAGTTCTTTTGCTACTCGAGAGAACCTTCTTCTATGGGATCACAGGGGAGCCAGATAGAAAAACAACTGCCTTCCCCAGCTACACTCTTTACGTGAATGTCGCCGCCGAGTTGGCGAACATATTCTCGAGACTCAAACGCTCCAATGCCCATTCCGGTAAGCCCCTTAGTGGAAGAAAAAGGTTTAAACAGCTGATCTCGTACAAAGCTCTCGCTCATCCCAGATCCGGTGTCTGCTATGGCGACACACACGCGAGACCCTATTTTCTCGACGTTGACCTCTACGGAGCCCTCTTCGTTCGTGGCGTCTTGCGCGTTCTGAATAATGTGGCCGAACACGGTCGCCAGTCGTTCTCGGTCCGCAATAATCCAAGCATCTTCTACAACAGCTAGCTTCGGTTCCGGTTGTTTTCCACTACGATTAGATATGACTTTTTGCAGCGTTGAAGATAGGGATATTCGCTTCGCCTCCGAAGACCGAAGTCCGCTACGCATTTGATCCATTAGCCGTTGCATTCGGCCCACGGAGTTTTCGACGGTTGAGATCATGTCGTCCACAAACGCCGGGTTGTCACGATGTTTTTGGGCGTTTGCCACCATCAGCGATTGCTGCGCAAGAATGTTCTTGAGATCGTGAACGACATAGGCGGACAAACGATTGAAGGCCTCGAATTGGCGTGCCTCAACCAAAGCGGAACTTGCTCGCTGCTGTGCGAGCAACGCGGCCGCCTGTCGTCCAGCGGTTTTAAGAAGATCTCTGTCTTCCCAATTCACGCTCTTTTTCAGGTCGGTTCTGGCGAGGAATAGAATGCCTTCGATTTCCCCTCCGAAAAATAGCGGTACGATGAGCCAGAGTTTTTCGTGCTCCGTGAGCCAAGAGGGAATTTCGAGCGTCCCATACAAATCTCGGTCTCGTTGATACTCATCCAAGTCAATGACCCAAGAAGTTTCTGTGAGCCACTCGGCGAGATTCCCCAAATCAGACAGATCCGGTTCATCAAGCTCCCACGAGGCAACGGCCTTGAGCGAATCATTGCTATCTCGAGACAGAAGTAGACCACCCGGCGAAAGGGCAATCGGAGCGATGTTACTAATGACGCCTCGCTCAACGTCGCCCCGTGCCGCCAGGCCTTCTGTAAAGCGCAACCACTCGACACGGTAGTCGTAGCGATAGGAGAAGAAATTCTTGGCTAGGTAAACTCGCAGCCGTGCACGGAGAGTCCCGGAGACGAGTAGAGTGAAAAGCAGCGCCGAACCTGCGGCCAGGAAACTGATTTGAAGAACACCACCCCAGGTGCCACCCAGATACTTTATGAAGTAGCCAATGACCGCCATCGCGAGCAGATAAACGCCCGCACCCATAAGCGTAACCGTGTGAAATACGACTTGGCGAGATACATGCACGTCCATCCGCCAGTTTCTATTCCTAGCGATTGCCACAGCCAGCCAGGGAACGGTCAGCGCAATGATAAAGCCGCGTGCCTGCCAAAGCTGGGAATCTAGGTTTCTAAATAGTAGCGCCTCCGCATACATCACAAGATCGAAGGCAAACAGGGTCCCAACGCCCAAACACAGGAATTTGACGCCCCAGCGTTCCTGTTCCTGCGCGTTGCGGTAAAGCTGCTCAATGAGCAATAGACCTACCACAGCCATTAACAACCAAACCATCAGCGAAGCGTCTACCGCGTCGGCGTAATCGATACCAGGAATTGAAGGATGCAGAATCCGCAAAGCAAGCACCGCGGCAGCGATCAGCACTACCCCGGCCAAAAGCGGAACCCACGGTTTGTTGAGCCAGCGCCAGGGATTACCATCATCTTGCGTGGCCAGCAGTTGAAGCAGGAAAAACAACCAGCTGCTGTTTCGCGCCAACTCTGCGAATTGAATCAAGGTGAGCGGCGGATAAGCGGCGAGGGTGCCCAAGGCAATCGTGGACGCCCAGGTGATCGTCGCCAAGCAGCAAAAGAGCAGCACCGGGCCAAAAGGGCGTACTCGCCAGTAGCCCACGAGTAGCACAGCCAGCAGGCTGAAACCGGCTGCGGTTACGCTGTAGGATATGAGAGTGATGTTTGCGAGCACGTCGTCCACTGCCCTTAGACTGCCCGTGACCCTATACTTCGCGGTTCACACTGTAAACATGAATTCTGTGCGACAGCGCGCATCCGAGTGGCAGAGTCCCGCGCTTG
Organism: Pseudomonadota bacterium; assembly: GCA_039815155.1. GTDB lineage: Bacteria > Pseudomonadota > Gammaproteobacteria > Pseudomonadales > Halieaceae > Congregibacter. The sequence goes on along the minus strand of JBCBZV010000069.1, from coordinate 11,134 downwards.
GTTGTTCGCTGCATGGTTCGGGAGAAATACCATCGAAATAGGTACTGTCGCCGTTGTAGGCCTGGGCTACGTGGGACTTCCGTTGGCTACTGCTCTGGGAACTCGCTCGAAAACGATCGGCTTTGATCGCGATGCGGACAAGATCTTGGGTTTAAAAAAAGGTCTGGATTCCACCGGAGAAGTCGATCACGAGCGTATCCAACAAGCGGTTTACCTTGAGTTCACAGACTCCCCCGCCAAATTATCCGAAGCGAGTGTCATTATTGTTGCGGTACCAACGCCGATCGACGCCGCTAAACGTCCTGATCTGGGCCCGCTAATCGGCGCCGCACAAACGGTAGGGAAACATCTGAGCCCCGGAGCAACGGTCGTATTCGAATCGACCGTCTATCCAGGATGTACCGAGGAGGTATGCGTTCCGATACTAGAGCAGGCGAGCGGCTATAGCTGGTCTGGCCGTCACACCGACTTCGAGAGTAGCGGTGGAGATACCAAATCTCAATTTAACGTGGGTTATTCACCGGAGAGAATAAATCCCGGCGATAAGCAGCACCGCCTTGAGAACATTGTCAAAATTGTTGCGGGTGATAGTAAGAGCACGACTCATGAGCTCTGTGTGCTTTATGAAACAGTTATTGAAGCGGGGGTATTCGCCGCTAAATCTATTCGAGTCGCGGAGGCTGCCAAAGTCATCGAGAATACGCAGCGTGATTTGAACATCGCGCTTATGAATGAACTCGCGATGATATTCGAGCATCTAGAGCTGGACACTCTCGACGTGTTAGAGGCAGCGGGTACAAAGTGGAATTTCTTGCCCTTTAAGCCCGGATTGGTTGGGGGACATTGCATCGGTGTCGATCCGTACTACCTTACCTATAAGGCGGAGAGCGTCGGGTACCACCCGCAAGTGGTGCTCGCGGGCCGCCGAATCAACGACGGCATGGGCAAGTTCATCGCTGAGCAGACGGTCAAACAGCTGGCGAGGCGAGGTATCGCAATTACCGGTTCGCAAGTTAATGTGCTCGGGTTGACCTTCAAAGAAGACTGCGCCGATTTACGAAATTCGCGCGTGCCTGACATAGTTCGAGAATTAAGTGAGTACGGCTGTGAGGTGTCGGTTCACGATCCACTAGCTGACTCGAATGCAGCGGTCGAGGAGTTTGACCTAAATTTGGTTAGATGGGAGGACCTACCGCCCTGTAGGGCTCTAGTGCTTGCCGTGCCTCATCGGGACTATGCAGAAATGGATTTGGACAAGCTGACCAAGTCTTTATCTAAGGGTTCTATACTGATCGATGTTAAGGGCTTGGTTGACCAAGAATCGTGCGAAACACGTGGGTTTTTGGTTTGGCGTCTCTAGGAATCTCCATAAGGCTTTGACCTAGTCCGTTGTGAGCTACCGCACAGCTTGCTCAATAAATAGACAAGCCGGCTTGAGACCGTAAAGAAAATCGACAACACTGCTCCACCGTTACCATTGCTTATGTAACATTTTGCTTTAACAGCAAGTCGCACCTTGCTGTACCAATTGATTATTACCTTGATTTAGCTTGCTTAATTTGCAATTCTGAATCGGGCCACCGGAGGCCACTGCGCGTCACTGTTGCTATGTACGATCGCTTCTATGGATTCAGCGAAGAGCCGTTTCGGCTGAGTCCCGACCATCATTTTGCTTACCAGCATCGAGGCTATAAAAAAGCCCGAGCCTACATGGCCTATGCCTTCATGCGCGCCGAGGGATTTGTGATGGTGACCGGTAGGCCAGGCACCGGCAAAACCACGCTGGTGGGTGCCTTGATGGAGGATTTAGCAAAGGAGCGGGCGCAAGTCGCCAATCTGGTCTGCTCGCAGCTTCAGGCCGATGACCTGCTAAAAATGGTGGCCTATGAATTTGGTGTAGATATCAACATTGCTGATAAGGGCATGTTGCTGCAGCACCTTTCAAGGCAGCTTCAAAAATGGCACCGAGAGGGACGCCGTGCCCTATTGATCGTTGACGAGGCACAGGATTTGTCCGTTTCAGCGATGGAGGAGTTGCGACTGCTGACAAACATTCAGGTGTCCGGAAAACCATTACTGCAGATCTTCCTCCTTGGACAACCCGAACTGCGTGAGTTGATTCTTCGTCCAGAAATGGAACAGGTTCATCAGCGAATTGTTGCAGCGAGCCATCTTCAGCCCCTGGAACCGGACGAAACCGAGCAGTACATCCGCCACCGCCTAGAGGCTGTAGGTTGGAACGGGGATCCGGCAATCAGCAAAACCGTCTACCCACTCGTTTTCAAATTTTCTGAGGGAATCGCTCGCCGTATTAATCTTATTTGCAGTCGATTAATGCTCCACGGCAGTGTCGAGCAATTACATCGCATTGGTGTGGAAGACGTACGCTCCGTGGTTGAAGAATTACAGGACGAAAGTTTAGCAGCTGGGTCGACCTTCAGCAGCGCGGATTTCGATGTAGACGACGATTTCGAAGCGGGCCTAGAGGCGGTCGGCGACGACGGCGATAGCGCTTCCGGCGATTCGTCGGAACCGACCGAAGGCGACGCAGGGGATGATCGGAACACGCTCTGGCGACGACGCATGCGCCGTCAGAATCGGACCAATTGATTATTAGCCATTAGCAGACGGCAAGACACGGGACTCACTATGAACAAGAATTTTCAAGCCAGCCTCGTAGCACTTTTTGCTGCCGCATTGTTCACTGCATGCGGCGGTTCACCGAGGATTCCAGCTGGAGAGCGCTTTGAGGCGCTTGATTACAACTATGTGATTGGTCCGGGCGACCGCATGGAGATTTTTGTCTGGGGCAACCAGGAACTGTCCACAAATGCAGTTGTTAGACCCGACGGAAAGTTCACGACTAGGCTAGTGGAAGACCTTCCGGCGAGCGGTAAGACACCGTCCGAACTCGCGCGGGCGATCGAAGAAGCCTATGCGGAGTACGTCCGTCAGCCAGTGGTGAGTGTTATCGTCAACGGTTTTGTGGGCGTACCCGAGCAGCAGGTACGGGTTGTTGGCGAGGCAACTCAACCGAGGGGTGTGCCCTTTAGGCAGCATATGAGCCTATTGGACCTAATGATCGCAGTTGGCGGCATGACCGAATTTGCGGCAGGTAATAAGTCGGTGCTTATTCGAAGAGAAAATGGAGTTCAAAAATCCTATGGCCTTAGATTGGATGATCTGCTGAAGGATGGAGATATATCTGCCAACCTGGCGCTTAAGCCTGGAGACGTAATCATCATTGCTGAGTCTTGGTTTTAGCGGGACGTTGGCGAGTAAATAGGCAATTCCATGCAAGAAATCATCGCTCAAGCTTTAACCTTTCTATGGGGTATTTGGCGGCACAAATGGTTGGCCCTTGTCATTGCCTGGGTGGTCGCACTTGCCGGTTGGGTTTATGTCTGGAAACTTCCTGAAGCTTATGTCGGGTCCGCCAAGCTTCACGTAGATACCAATACGGTGCTTCGACCACTGTTGCGTGGCTTGGCAATTACACCGGATATAAATCAACGGGTGAGAATGATGAGCAGCACTCTGTTCAGTCGGCCAAACCTCGAGAAGCTTGCACGTATGACTGATCTTGATCTGCAAGCAACGACTGACATAGAGAAAGAAGAGCTCATAAGCGATCTTCGAAAGTACGTATCATTGCGCGGCCAGCGAGGAAATGCGTCGCTCTACAATGTTCGTGTGCAGCACGAAGATCGTGAAACCGCGCGCCGAATTACCCAATCGATGATTACAGTGTTCATCGAGAGCTCGCTCAACGAAAAACGCGATGATAGCTCCGGTGCCCAGAGCTTCCTTGACGAGCAAATTGCCGATTACGAAAGGCGTTTGATTGAATCGGAAGGGCGACTCGCTAGATTCAAGCAGCAAAACGTTGATGTGCTGCCAGGATCAGGTGGCGACTACTACTCCCGACTGGACAAAGTGCGTGGTCAGCTGAAACAGGCCAGGCTGAACTTAGAGGAAATGCAAAATCGGCGCGACGAGCTCAATCGTCAACTTTCCGGAGATGGCGGAGCCCTAGCAGCGCTTGTCAGCCAGGATGTATTGACCCCAACCGGAGCCCGTATTCAGGAATTGCGGGTACGCATGGATAGCTTGTTAACTCGCTATACAGAACTTCACCCTGAGGTTCGACAGATTAAGGCGCTCATGGGTGAACTAGAAGACCAGCGCGACGAAGAAATCCAAGCGCTGCGTGAAGGAGGAGCTTCTCCTGAATCGATAGCATCGAATCCGATCTACCAGGATATGAGAGCGATGCTGACGGAGTCTGAAGCGAAAGTTGCTGAACTAAAGGTTCGAGTTAATGAGTATCAGCGGCGGGAAGAGGAACTGGCGCGCAAAGTTAATCAAATTCCCGAAATCGAAGCTCAGTTAAAGCAACTTGATCGAGATTATGGGGTAGTAAAAAGTAGGCACAACGAGCTTCTGCAACGGCGCGAATCGGTTCGTCTGTCTCAGGGCGTCGAAGACAATGCGTCCGATGTGACCTTCCGTGTAATAGATCCTCCATTTGTGCCGCGAAATCCATCGGAACCAAACAAAGTTGTTCTAAATTCAATGGTGCTCGTGTTGGCTTTGGGCGCCGGCGCTGCAGCAGCCCTGCTGGTTTCGCTACTGCGACCGATAGTGGTGGATGCGCGGATGCTCTCTGAAGCGACCGGCCTACCCCTCCTGGGCGTGGTCACTTACAACAAAGACAAGACTCGACTGCGGCAAGATCGATGGAAGTTTGCCGTGTTTGCAAGTTGCGTCTTAGCGTTGGTAGGCGTTTACACCGCGGTGCTAATGGCACCGCAGATCGTCGCCCGAATTGGTGCTTTCGTATGAGCATCATCGAAAAAGCACTCGAATCTCAAAAGAGCCAAGCTAAATCATCTTCGCCGACATCTGCGGCCGAGATAGGCGCAACACCGGAAGAAGCACTGAGAAGAGGAGAAGATTTTCTCAGGGGTGGCGAAAGTGACGAAGTTCACGTGCACAGCTCTGAAGTAGCCACGGCGCCGAATCGAGTAAGTGAGATCAGGGAAGTTGCGGAAGGAGAGGCTGGAGATTCGCCTCTGGAGGAAGACCGGCATCTAGTGTCTGAGCCCAAGGGGGATTCTTCGGATCACAAGCCTTACGCACTTGAGCTTCCATTAAAGGAGCTCCAGGAGCACGGATTTCTCACGCCAATGGCACCTCGTTCCAGAATCGCCGAGGAATTCCGCGGGATAAAAAGACCTCTTTTGCAGAATATATCTGGCAAAAGCAGGACCGCAATCGACAACGCTAATCTGATCATGGTGACGAGCGCCCTCCAGGGGGATGGAAAGACTTTTTCTTCGATAAATTTGGCGATGTCAATCGCAATGGAACAAGACAAGACTGTTTTGTTTGTTGACGCAGACGTCGTTCGAGCGATCGCGGGTAGAACATTAGGGGTCGAGCCTGCGACGCCTGGACTCATTGATATTCTTGACGGTGAAAAGGACGTTGATCCCGCAGATCTAATTTTGCATACCAGTATTCCCAATTTGCGTGTTTTACCCGCAGGAAACGCGTCGGATAAGTCCACCGAGTTGCTTGCGAGTGAGACCATGCATGAGTTCATGATTGAACTGGCGAATCGATATTCTGATCGCGTTATCGTATTTGACTCTCCTCCCTTACTCTTGACGACAGAAGCTTCAGTCTTAGCCTCTTTTATGGGGCAAATCATGTTTGTCGCAAGTGCAGATGTGACCCCACAGCCAGCGGTACAGGAGGCTTTGGAGCATCTGGGCGAAGATAAGTTTGTCGGTGTAATGCTAAATCGCGCATCCCGCCGACGTTCCAAACTGCTTGGCATCGGTTCCTACGGGTACGGATACGGTTACGGATATGGTTATGGCCAGGAAAAGCCGACGAAGAAATCGAAGGGTGCCAGCAAATAAAAATGCGAGACCCAAAAGTGAGGAGTATTCATTCGTACGCTTTGGCCGTTTCCATTTTGTCGCTCGGTATTGCTTTGCCCGCGGCGGGTGCAGAGTGGGACAAAGGAGCTTCTCTTAGTTTTTCTGGCTTTTATTCCGATAACGTCTGCCTGGAGCCGACCGACTTGGACGGTAATGGTGCTGCGACGTTTTCTCCTAGAGTCAATCTGACAGGGCGCGGAGCGCGAGCAAATTTATCGCTGCGTGCCAGCGCGGAATACAACTCTCTCAGTGGAAGCTCCATTCAGTGCAATCGTCAGGGTGGTAGCAATCAGCAACCGCTTTTTAGGAACAACCAGCAATCCTGGGTGCCGAGGCTGAATTTTCGTTCCCAATTGGAAGCGGTCGAAAATCTGATTTATTGGGAAACAGATGCGGTTGCATCCCAAAACGCTATCAACCCGTTTGCCGCTGGCGGCGATGACAATCTAAATAACACAGCAAACACTAATATCACCTATCGCTGGGGTACTACCTTGCGCCTAGATCGGCGCATTAATGAGCTTTGGGGTGCGCAGGCGAGCTACAACTATAACGAGCAAAGCAACACGGCGAACCAAACCATAGGCGATAGTGTGGAAGATCGCATCGAGCTAAACATCGGAATGATCCCCTCGGCTTCGCGGGCAAGCGTGGGTATTCGCGGCTCTTTTAGCGAAGTAGAGTTTGAAGAAAGTTTGGTTCGCTCATCGTTCACCAATCGCTTGGCTAGGCTAGAGGCACGCGCAGCGCTAAACCTCAGTCGAAGTTGGCGAGTGAATGCTGTGGGTGGACAGGAAGACAATGTTTTTTCTTCCAATGCAAACTCGATTGATGGCAGCTACTGGGATGTCGGTCTACGTTGGTCTCCCAATACACGTATCGACTTTTCCGCCGGTTATGGCGAACGGTTTTTTGGAGAGACACCTCGTTTTCAGGCGAGCTATAGGCATCGCAGGACTACGCTACGCGCTTCGTATCAAAGAACGCTGCGATTTCCAAGAAATATTCGTGTAGAAGATGAAGACGCAGATCTGGAGATACCACCAGACGTGTCGCCAGATCAGCCTGGCGAACCGTTGGTGGGAGACGGAACCCCAACTTTTATTGGGCAAAGTCCGGTCTTAAACGAGCAGTTTCGACTGGATTACATTTTTAGCGCTCGCCGTACGTCGTTGCGTCTTAGTCTATCCGAGTCACTACAACGGCGCGTTGAAGATAGTAGTGATAGCGAATTTCGCTCCGCGACCTTGGCGGTATCTCGAGCCATGGGACGTCGCTACCGCGCCAGCCTACAACTTAGATGGAATGAGGCACAAGGGGACAACAACAATCTGGGCTTAGACCTAGTCAGTCAACAGCGAGAGCAATGGCGTGCAAGCGCTAGCTTGCAAAGGCGGCTGTCTCCAAGTGTTTCCGGTTCAGTGCGCTACGAATTTTCGGATCAGACATCAACGGAAGCGACCAACGAGTTCCAGGAAAATCGTGTGTCCTTGAGTCTTAACTACACGTTCTAGCTCTAGAATATGGAAGATCAAAAGCTAAACGCCATGACCGTTGACGTGGAGGATTACTTCCAGGTCTCTGCGTTCGAGTCTGTGGTTCCTCGAGATTCCTGGGATTCCAAGACGCTCAGAGTCGAGCGGAATATGGATCGGATACTACAACTATTTGATGATCACGGTATAAAAGCTACTTTTTTCACACTTGGTTGGATCGCGGAGCGGTACGAAAGTATGGTTAAGCGAATCGTGCAGGAAGGCCACGAGTTAGCAAGCCATGGCTGGGAGCACGTTCGGGTTATTAATCAATCTCCCCAAGAGTTTTCATCAGACGCGGGCCGCACTAAACGATATCTAGAGGATGTTTCTGGCGCAGCTGTAAACGGATACCGAGCCGCGAGTTACTCGATTGGCGAAAGCAATCTTTGGGCACTTGATGTCCTTGCCGATCTGGGATACCGATATAGCTCCAGCATCGCCCCCATTAAACATGATTTGTATGGGATGCCGAATGCTCCGCGATTCCGCTTTAGCTCGGCGGATGGTCGTTTGGAGGAAGTCCCAATCACCACGATTCCTATTGCGGGCCGCAATGTTAACTGTGGGGGTGGTGGTTGGTTTCGCCTATTTCCCTACGCTTTCTCTAGATGGGCTTTGAGGACGGTTAACTCCAGAGAGCACGAGTCCGGTCTATTCTATTTCCATCCCTGGGAAATCGATCCAGATCAACCTAAGACAAAAAACTTGTCGCTGAAAACCAAAACTCGGCACTATCTCAACCTGAAAAAGATGGAACCTAGATTGATTCGATTGCTGGGCGACTTTCAGTGGGATCGCATGGACAGGGTGTTCTTTAGTAAAGAAGAGCGCAGCGGCTGGATTTCGCAAGATCGCGCTGCGTGACGGGTAAAGCCTCGGAAAAGCCGCCGCTCCTTTTCCTCGCACACCGGATACCGTTCCCCCCCAACAAGGGTGATAAAATTCGCTCGTTTCACATCTTGAAACACCTCAGTCGAGAGTTTCATGTTTTCTTGGGCACTTTCGTTGATACCAAAGAAGATCTCCAGCACCTGGATTCGGTACGTGACTTCTGTTCAGAAGCTTTTTTTGTCAAGCGCTTTGCACAAGTGGACAAGCTACGACCTCTCGCGGGGTTTCTGAATAATGAACCGCTGTCGCTAAGCAATTATCGTAGTTCGAAGTTACAAAGGTGGGTCGACAAGACTGTAGAGCGGGAACGTATCGAGAGCGCTCTAGCTTTTTGCTCTCCGATGTTCCAATTTATACGTCCCCAGTGTCGGGCGCAAAAGTCCCTAGACAAGGTATTGGTGGACTTTGTAGACGTTGATTCGGAAAAGTGGCGTCAGTACGCTGCTGCCAATAGCTTTCTAAAACGATTCGTTTTTGCGCGTGAAGGAAAAAAGCTACTTGAGTACGAAGTTTCTACTGCGCGTAAAGCGACACACAGTTTCTTTGTTTCGGAAGCGGAAACTGAGCTGTTTCGTGAGCGTTCAAGGTGTGAGCAACCAGAGGTATCCAGTCTTCCTAACGGCGTAGACGCTGATTATTTTCGCCCAGGACTCGCTCTAGAGAATCCCTACGGTTCTGAAGATCTGCCCATTGTGTTCACAGGAGCTATGGATTACCCACCCAATATTGACGCTGTAGTCTGGTTTACCAAACATGTGATGCCTTCTCTTTTAGCTTTAGACGATCGCTTGCGGTTTTTCATAGTGGGAGGTAGTCCGGCTAAGAGTGTCAGCGAGTTGGCTGATTGCCCAGAAATTTGCGTAACCGGGAGAGTAACGGATGTTCGGCCCTACCTGGAGCATGCTCTTCTTGCTGTAGCACCGATGCAGATCGCCAGAGGCATACAAAATAAAGTGCTGGAAGCCATGGCCATGAAAAAGCCAACAGTATTGAGTCCGCAGGCACTCGAAGGCATCGGGGCCGTCCATGGCCAACAGATACTAGTCGCAGATAGCGAAGCAGAATTCGTGCGAATCATTTCCGAGATCAAAGACGGTGCCTATAAGGACCTCGGCGAAAGTGCTCGCGAGTACGTGCTTGCAAACTTCGACTGGGAGGCAAGGTTGGCTCCCCTGGATCAATTTTTTCAGCACCCCCCGATTCCGCTAGAAGATACGTGATGGTTGTATCCAAGAAACTTAGTCTAAACATTCATGCTCGCGAGACTACGAGTTGTACATGGCGCATTTGTGCGTAAACGTCCCGCTGAAGATCTTTAACTTGCCTAAGACATGAATTCTCTAAAAGCTTCGATTCGTTTGGCTATGTTGCGCCGTACTTTGCATGGACGTTTTCAAACACATAATGTGCGGATCATAACCTCCACTCCGAGGTCCGGTAGCACGCTTTTCTCCCAGCTGTTCGGCTGCTCTAAACGGTGCTGCGTACTGTTTGAACCACTTCACCTAAATGAGGTTCCGGAAGCGAAGAGAGCCGGATTCGACTGGCACACATACCGTGAAGCTGATGCGGATTGGCCGGAGGGTAAAGATTTTTTCCTGTCGCTGTTTGAAGGGCGCTTAGCCAATCATTGGATGCTACGGGAGGCGGCATCACTGGCCGAAGTACGGAAAGCGGATACACTCATTATCAAGTTTGTACGCGCCAACCGGTTGCTGCCGTGGCTTTGCAATCAGTTTGATTTGCGACCCCCAATTCAACTACTACGTCATCCCTGCGGTGTAATCGCATCACAGATGAGCCGCAGTTGGGTTAACACTCGTCCGCCAGAGCCTCCCGCTTACTTGCATGATTTTCCTGTATTTCGAGAGCTATTGGGCAGCCTTAGAACCGAAGTTGAGATGCTCGCTGCTACTTGGGCATTGGACCAGCTGCCAGCTTTTTTGTACGGGTCCACCGACCGGTGGCGTTATTTCACTTACGAGGAAATTCTGCAGGACACGGAAGAGACCGTTGCGGCGATCATCGACCTCTGGGGATTGGATGCGGACCTTGGCTCGGTTACCAGCGCTATGGACAAACCCTCAAGCGTTGTTGGGTCGGGCGGTATTCAAGGGCTTGCCGGCTGGAAAAAAACACTTTCGCCAGCACAAGTGCAACAGATAATGCGAGTGGTGCAGAGTTTTGGTTTAGATTTCTACGATATTGACGGACAGGTGGACGTGAATAAGCTAAACAACGAGTACTTAGGTGCTCGGATTCGTGATGTCGGCTGTAGATAGGATCACCTCTATGCGAAGCCACCTATTCGAAGACTTAGCAAAACTGTTGCCCCTGGTAGCCAGCCACTCCTGTAGATTTAGCTCTTACTAAGCTCAATCCAGGTAGCGAAGATTTTCCTCGGTCATTTCCGTGCGAACGTCATCCGGATTCGAAAAACGATCAATCAATTTTCCTGTATTTTGTTTCATTGTTAGAGATTCATCGTTCAAACGATCCTCGGGTTCAACACCTAGGTGCTTGAGAAGCTCTGGAGTTCTTAGGTTAAGTTCGTCGTAGTCGATGAAAAAACTCCTGTTTAGTACTAATTTCTCGGCAATCTCAGAATCGATCTTGTCCTGATTTTCTCGAAATTTCTTAAACTCACTTCGATTAAATTCAATTTTGCTGGGTGCAATAGCCGGAGTTCTCTCTCGAGTGACCCAGGTGCCCGAAAGTTTCGCAATCTTAAGTGATGAGTACTGCGCCAAGCGG
>JBCBZV010000063.1:0-24121 GCA_039815155.1 Pseudomonadota bacterium | reverse complement strand
CGAGATCCTCCGTACCACCTACATGATCGTAAACCTCAAAGGTACCGCTGTCGTAGTAGAGTGCATTTACTGTTAAATCCCGTCGGATCGCGTCCTCTTCCAAAGTCCCAAACACATTGTCTCGCAGGAGCAAGCCGCGGGAAGATCGCTTTGCGTGGCCGCTCGCGGGTTCTGCGTCTTCAGGGGCTGTATGGCTACCTCGGAAAGTGGTTACTTCGATGATTTCGCGGCCCTGACGCACGTGCACGATGCGGAACCGTCTACCAATGATTCGTGCACTCTTAAATGCGGATCGTACTTGCTCCGGCGTCGCGTCCGTGGCTACGTCGAAGTCCTTTGGATGTCCGCCCAAGAGCAAATCCCGCACCGCACCACCGACTAGGTAGGCTTGATGACCCTCACCGCGCAGCCTCGCCATGACGCGAAGCGCGCCCTGGCTTATGTCTTTGCGCGAGACGCAGTGTTGATCTCTCGGAATAACCTTCAAGGGGGCTCTTTAGGTCAGAATTGCTTGCGCACTTTGCCTGTGATCGGCGCAGGATACTAGCACAGCGTGGGTCGAGCCAGCCGTTCGCTCAGGCTATGCCTTTAGGGCTAGCAGAGCTACTGTTCAACGAAGACCATAAGGATGGAAAGACTGGGGAATTGGCTAAAACAACACCGTTAACGGCCAAAAACCCAAAGCCCAGAAAGAATGAAGGGGAAGTAAACTTCCCCATCCAGGTTCACTTAGCCGATTATTATTATTACTTTACGCTTCTTATTGTTATTGCGCAGTCCCTAGATAGCAGGCCGTGTGCCAAAAATACTAAGTCCTTACAAAACAACGACTTAATATTTACAGGAATGTTTCAGACACGCCTAAGAAATCGAAAATGTTACCGATATCCACCGTTACCCGCAGTAGCAGGTATCTGAGGTAACGCTTAGCCCGCGGCCTTGCGAGGTCTACTTGCCGCAGCTTTCTTGCGCGGGATATCGAAACGTTGCCGACGCTCCCAAAGGCATTTGCGACTGATACCCAGCTTCTGTGCCAGCTCCGTTTCGCTCATCGAATCTTGATGTTCAATTACGAATCGTTGGAAGTAGTCCTCGAGCGATAAGTCTTCGACCGGGTCGTTTGCTTTTGGCAGTCGTTCACTGCTGCCCTTCACTCGGTCACCGCGCAATCGGTTGATATTGACCAATTCTAAGTCGATTCCTAAGGCCTCGTAGGCGATCTCTTCACCATCGGCGGTCAGAATTACCGCTCGCTCAATCGCGTGTTCCATTTCTCGGACGTTACCGGGCCACTGGTAGGTCGTGATTGCTTGAATGGCCTTTGGCGATAAGCGTACTTTCTCTCGATTTAGCGTTTGACAGTGACGCTCGAGCAGATTTTCAGCCAGGAACAGAATGTCCTTACCGCGCTCACGTAAGGGAGGAAGGGAGAGTCGCAGCACGTTAATGCGGTAGTAAAGGTCTTGACGGAAGCTACCTTCGGCGGCGAGGGTTTGTAAATCTCTGTGAGTCGCACAGATCAGGCGGACGTCTACCTTCCGTGATTGCACCGCGCCGATGCGGCGAATCTCACCCTCTTGGATGAAGCGCAGTAAGCGCGCCTGTGCTTCCATCGGCAGTTCACCGATTTCATCAAGAAAGAGCGTTCCTCCATCGGCGGCTTCAATGAGGCCCATACGATTCGTATTGGCGCCGGTGAAAGCGCCTTTTTCGTAGCCAAAGAGCTCCGACTCGATCAGCGTATCTGGGATGGCGGCACAATTTACACAAATCAAGGTATTAAATGAGCGACTGCTCTGACCATGCACGCTGCGGGCAACCAGTTCCTTTCCCGTGCCTGTTTCACCAAGGACCAGTACGGTAGAACTTGTCGGTGCGAAGCGGTCAATATGCTCCGTCAGCGTTTTCATCGCCTCGCATCCGCCGATCATAGTGATGGCTTTATCGTTAGCCGCGTCCGTTGTACCGGGCGACGACGCACCGTTCGCATCCGCGGCGCGGGGACCTTTACCGGTTTTGCTGGATGGATTCTTTTCGATTACGCGCTGAACGGCGTTTAGCATATCGCTGTGATCAAACGGTTTCGCGATGTAATCCACCGCGCCCATTCTCATTGAGTCGACCGCAGAGCGAAGGCTCGCATAGCTGGTCATAATAAGAACGGGAACCGATCCCGCGCGCGCAATCAGATCTGTGCCCGGAGCACCCGGTAGGCGTAAGTCGCTGATGATCAGGTCATAGTCCGTCAGCCGATATTTGTTCTCAGCATCAGCCACCGATCCAGCCTCATCGAGCTGGTATCCGTGCCGCTCCAGCAGTCTGCGGAGCGCAACACGAATCACGGATTCGTCTTCAACGATTAGGATCCGATGCATAAGATCTGGCTATTTGCTTTAAAAGTAGATAATAGCACCGTAAATCAACGACTTTCGTCGAAGTCGGTGTCAGTTGTGTAACCTATTTCATACTTTGCGGTAGGAAGAGTGAGTTCTGCGCGTACTCCGAGCGTATTTGATGGCAATGGGCTAAGCAGACTGATCTGCCCACCCATGTCTTCGATCATTCTGCGAACGAGTGCCAAGCCCAAGCCAGTACCTTCACCCACGTCCTTTGTGGTGAAGAAAGGCTCAAAGGCTTGATCAAGTACCTCCTGGCTCACCGGGTCGCCGAGATTGTCCACGCAGATGCGCACATGCCCATCTTCGAGCGCTGCGTGTACTCGGACCGGGCCGTCACCAGCCGCGGCGGTTTGAGCATTGTCCAGCAGGTTTAAAAACACTTGGAGCAGGAGCTGGCTATCGGCCAGCACCAACTGTTCTCGATCGCAGCGATTTTCGAATTCGGCCGATGTTGATTCTCTATCGAGCGACAGCAGGTGTACTGCCTCGTCGACACAGTCCGCAAGATTGCAGGCGGCGTAATCGATTTCACTCCCGCTGCCGGGATGGCTAAGTTGCATCAGCGCCGCCACGGTTCGGGTAATGCGTTCAGTCTGCTTGAGGATTTCTGCTGTACCTTGCTCAAGCTCTCCTGCATCCGCACTATCAGCGAGGTTTTGCGCGACGCAGGCGATGCCAGTTACCGGATTGCCGATCTCGTGGGCGACTCCGGCGGCTAAGCGTCCGATAGAGGCTAGCCTTTCCTTATGCTCCAATTCGTCATGCAGCCTCTCGTAGTCCGTTATATCTTCGACAACAATCTGCCTGAGCGATCCGTCTCGCAAGGGCTGGCTGCTGTGCAGAATGACCCAGCGCTTATCACCAGCGGATCCGTCGAGCGCCTGTTTGATAACCCGCCCCTCCTTTTCGGCTAGGGCCTCACCCAGCGCATCCGGCCAGGGTGCGGGTAACATGCTGAGTCGTCGGCCCTGTACCTTGTTAGGAGCCAGCCCGCTAAAGGACGCCATCTGGCTGTTCCAGTTCAGCACTCGCTCATCGCCGGAAATCACACACAGACCCGTCGGAAGATCGTTGAGTGCTTGCTGGAACTCTCTTCGCTGACGCACGAGTGCCGCACTCAAAAAGCAAAGCGCGATAAGCAATAGTGCCGCTAGACCTAGAAGTGCGTTCACGTTGATTCCCGAATCCACGACGGTGATGCTACTCCGATACAGGTTCTGTAACGAGGGAACGGTACAAGTTTGTGTAGCTACAGAACCGACCGCAACTGCGTCACCGCTGCCGCTAATCGTCCTTAAGGGTAAGTCGAGTACTTGCGCCGGGCATAGTGGCCGGGTTCCACCTCGTAATCGCTGCCGACAATACGGCCTCAACGCTGTTCAGCTCCGGCTCCGGCGGTTGTTGGTTAAGCAGGTCTAACAGCGCTCTTAAATTTTCTAGCGGGCGAGAGTTGTCGACGGCCGGCGCGCCCGTTTGTTTGCTGAGTTTTCTTCCCCGGGCGTTGTAAATCAAAGGAACGTGTCCATAGCTCGGCGGCTCTTTTTCCAACTTTCGGTGAAGGTACACTTGCGAAGGTGTTTGCGTTTCTAGATCTTCGCCTCGCACCACATGGGTAATTTGCTGGTCCGCATCATCAACAACTACTGCAAGAGCATAGGCATAAAGTCCATCTTTACGCTTCAGAATCTGATCGCCAGGGCCGGGCGCTAGCCGTCGCTCACCCCAAAAGTGATCGATAAATAGCGGGTTTGCCTCAAGCTTTATGCGAATAGAGGTTGAGTCCTGAGCTAGCGGTGCGCAACGGGCGTCACAGGCTCCGTTCGGGCCCAGCATCGCGCGCGTGCAAGAGCAGGTGAATAACGCCCCGCTAATTTTCAGCTGATCGAGAGTTGCTTTATAGAGAGCTGAGCGCTTTGACTGATAAACAACCGACTCGTCCCAGTGAAGCCCATGCGCTTCAAGCGTTTGCTTGATAAGACCGTCGGCTCCTACGACTTCTCGTGGTGGATCTAAATCCTCTATGCGCAGCAGCCATTTGCCTTTGTTACTGCGCGCATCGAGGTAGCCCGCCAGCGCTGAAAGAAGCGACCCCATATGCAGAGGTCCCGAGGGTGAAGGAGCGAAGCGCCCGCGGTAGGAGCGAACGCCCACCGCTGGGCTTGGTGAGGAGCTCAGCCGAGCTCCTGTTTTTCTTTAATCTCGTCGAGTGTTTTGCAATCGATACACAAAGAAGCCGTAGGACGCGCTTCTAAGCGTTTTATACCGATTTCAACGCCGCAGGCGTCGCAAAAGCCATAATCGTCTTGCTCTATACGTTCGATTGTGGAGTCGATTTTTTTGATCAACTTGCGCTCTCGATCGCGAGTTCTCAGCTCAAGGCTGAACTCCTCTTCTTGAGTCGCACGATCCGCCGGATCAGGAAAATTCGCCGCTTCGTCCTTCATGTGAGAGACCGTGCGATCGACTTCTTCCATGAGCTGCGACTTCCAATCGAGCAGGATCATCTTGAAATGCTCCCGCTGCGGCTCGTTCATATACTCTTCGCCGCGCTTTGGCTTATACGGCTCAAAGTTTTTGAAATCGGTGCTCGATGCTCGCGCCGCGGCACGTGGTGTGCGGCTTGATCTTTTGGCGGGAGCCGCCTTTGCGGCTTTCTTTTTTGGCGCAGCTTTCTGCACTGCTTTGCTAGGCATAACGCATTCTCACCTGGCTTACTCTGATTCCCCCACGACGTTTGCGCTGGGGCCCCATTTCGAAGCGCGCAGAAACTACCAGAATTGATCTGCCTACACCAGCTAAATTCCCGTCCAAAAAATTGTTTTCTTTCTTGCAGAAATTAAATTTACGTATCGCATGTAACGCTTGATTTACAGTCAGACTGGGCCAGAGTAGCTACGTATCTATTGGCGGCTTCTTTTTTATGGCCCGCGCTAGCCATCCCCCGTTAGCCTCCGCGCAAGGCATAATTAAGCCGACTCGCCCCCAATAGAAAGCTCGCAGCGACTAGTTAATGGATTTATCGGACAAGCAAATACAGAGGCTCGCTGGGCTTGACGACAGCTCTTTTATTGAGCTGGACGGTGTTCTACTCGATCCTAGGGCAGCCGCGGCATTTGAAAACTTACAAACCGATGCTGCCAATTTCGGCTTTGATCTGAAGATAGCGAGTGCATTTCGTTCCTATTCGCGTCAGCTCGAGATCTGGAACGGTAAAGTGAGCGGTTCGCGGCCCGTGCTGGATGACCAGAACGTTGTCGTTGACCTTACTACTTTGAGTAAACGCGACTGCCTGGATCGAATCCTACGATTCTCTGCGCTGCCAGGCACAAGTCGGCATCATTGGGGCACCGACATTGATGTGTTTGACGCAGCCGCAATGCCCGAGGGCTATCGTCTGCGCTTAACACCCGATGAAACGACGGGAGCTGGAGTGTTTGCACCGCTTCATCGCTGGCTCGATGGGATGATCTCAGCCGGTGATTCGCACGGTTTTTATCGCCCCTACGATCGAGATCGAGGGGGCGTAGCACCGGAACGCTGGCACCTAAGTTACGCCCCTAAGGCTAGCGAGTATCAGGGCCTTGTCTCCCCAGCGTTTGTGCAGACGCTTTGGGATTACAGTTCGGGGGCTGAGCTACCACTACTTAGAGAGACGCTCGAGCCCCATCTTGCCACGCTAATCGAGCGATTCGTCGACAGAGTTGCACCGCTGCCTTGAGCTAACTCGGAATTGCCTCCCGTGCTTGGTCGTGCAGGTCCCCGTAGTGATTCCAGTAGTCCGTCTCGGCAGCAGCGATGACTTTCAAGGCCTCTTCCCGCCCGTAAACATGGTCCACTTTGATATCAATTTCTTTCCCAGGGACCAACTTGTAGGTAGAAAAGTAATGCTGCAATCGTTCGACTTTGATATCGGGTAAATCGGAAATGTCCTGCGCATCCCCCCAAATATTATCGCCGTCGAGAATCGCTACGATTTTATCGTCTGCTTCCCCACCATCAATCATCTGAATGCCCCCGACCACGCGCGCATTGAGCACGATGTCAGAGCGGTTGATGTGTCTTTCTGAGTAGACACAGATATCCAGGGGATCTTGGTCCGCAACTTCCACTCCGGGGCATCGCTTTGCGACTTCCTCATCGCAATAGGTACGCGGGATAAATCCATACAATGCCGGCGGACTGGATGTTGTTCGCTGTGGCCGATCCACCATTAAAAATCCAGAGCTTTTGTCGAGTTCATACTTCACGACATCGGTAGGTAGCATCTCAATGTACACCTGGACCACACCCGGGTCGGCGCCTTCAGCGCGGGTGTAGAGGCCGTGCCACGGATGACGGCGCCAGCGGTTGAATTTTTCGTTTCGATACATTGTGCTACCTCGTATTCCTAGTTAGGTAAATTTTAATGACGTTAGAAATTACATACTCTCGATGACCGCAGAGTTGTGGCCAAGATGTTTGCCAGCAAAATTCCTTCTGTTATTGATGAGTCAATCGCGTGAGGACATGAGTAATCAACCCAAAGAAGAGGGCTAAAGGCGAGTCCCAACGGAGAATCCTCTTGCACTAAGTCTGGGTCGTTACTCGCTCAACACACCGCGTGATCTGCCGACCCTACACCTTGAAGCGTTTTTTCAGCCGCCGGGGCACGGGCTCCTTCTTCAAGGTCGTGTACTGGGGCAGCCCCCGTCGATACTCCGGGTAGGCCTCACCTACGATAAGCGGTTGCAAATATTCTCGCGCCGCCTCCGTGATCGAGAAGCCATCTCGGCTGATAAACTTTCGCGGCATCATTTTTTCGACGTTCGCCACCGCTGCGAGCGGTGCTTCTCCCACCTTCCAGCGATAGCGCTTGCCCGGAAGCCGTTCGATACTCGGCATAATGGCGTTTTTTCCGGCTAGCGCCATCTCCACGGCTGCCTTACCGACTGCGTAGGCCTGATCCAGATCCGTTTGCGATGCGATATGACGCGCCGCCCGCTGTAGGTAGTCTGCCACAGCCCAGTGGTACTTATAGCCGAGCTCTTGCTTTACCAAGTTCGCCAGCATCGGGGCCAAGCCCCCGAGCTGCGCATGACCGAAAGCATCGCGCGTACCTGCGTCGCTGAGAAAAGTCCCATCTGCTGTCTGTGTGCCCTCGGACGCGACTATCACGCAATAACCGTGACGTTTCACGCAGCGCTGAACCCGGGCTAGAAATTTTTTCTGGTCGAAGGCAATTTCGGGGAACAGGATGATGTGCGGTGCATCGGCCTCACTGTCTTTGGCTAAGCCTGCGGCGGCGGCTATCCAGCCGGCGTGGCGGCCCATCACCTCGAGAATAAAGACCTTTGTGGAACTCGTGCACATCGAGGCAACATCCATTGCCGCCTCCCGAGTCGAAATCGCCACGTACTTGGCAACGGAGCCAAAGCCCGGACAGTTGTCGGTGATCGGGAGGTCGTTATCGATCGTTTTCGGTACGTGAATCGCTTGCAATGGGTAGCCGGTCGTTTCGCCGAGTTGGGAGACTTTTAGACAGGTATCCGCTGAGTCCCCACCGCCGTTGTAGAAAAAGTAGCGAATATCGTGTGCCTGAAACACGGCCAGCAAACGCTCGTATTCCGCTCGATTCTCCTCGAGGGAGCGCATTTTGAAACGACAGGAGCCAAAGGCGCCCGATGGGGTTTGCATTAGCCCGCGAATGGCCGTTTTGCTCTCTTTACTGGTATCGATGAGGTCCTCTTCCAGCGCACCGATGATGCCGTTTCGCCCGGCAAAAACCTTTCCGATCTTGTCCTTGTGAGCCCGTGCGGTCTCGATAACGCCGCAGGCCGAGGCATTAATGACCGAAGTGACGCCACCAGACTGGGCATAAAAGGCGTTGTACTTTTTGCTCACTTCCCTGTGCTCCGCGAACGGGTTTCTTGGGGCGCGATGATACGGGATCGCTTACAGGATGGGCAGCGGCTGCTCCGCTAATCGGTGCAATAATCCCATCCTCGCCCATCTGGAAGCGTTTCGATCCAACGGATTCTAATGTCTTGCCATGCGTTACGAGCTACACTCCGCGGTCAAATTTTTAGGAGCTAACCCGTGGGGCAAAAGCTCTACATTCTTGGAATCTGCGGCACTTTCATGGGTGGGCTAGCGCAGCTCGCCCGGGCCTTGGGCTGGGACGTTGCGGGCTGCGACGCCAAAGTCTATCCGCCGATGAGTGATCAGCTTCGCGCCGCCGGTATTCGGCTGGACGAAGGCTATCTTGCGCAGCACCTACCCGACGATGCCTTAGTCGTAGTCGGCAATGCGATGTCCCGTGGTAACCCCGCTGTCGAGGCGGTGTTGGATCGGGCGCTGCCGTACACTTCCGGCCCCGCGTGGCTTGCGGAGCATGTACTGGCAGATCGCTGGGTGCTCGCAGTCTCCGGCACCCACGGAAAGACAACCGCGAGCAGCATGTTGAGTTGGTTGCTCGAAGATGCTGGCCTTAATCCGGGGTTCCTGATTGGAGGCGTGCCCGAGAACTTCGGCGTCTCGGCCCGTTTGGGTGGCGGGAGTTTTTTCGTTGTCGAGGCAGACGAATACGACACTGCGTTCTTTGATAAGCGCGCAAAGTTCGTGCACTACCGTCCGCGAACGGTCGTTATCAACAATCTTGAGTTCGACCACGCGGACATTTATCCGGATCTGGCCGCGATAGAACGACAATTTCATCATTTGCTGCGCTGTGTGCCCGGCAGCGGCCTGATTGTCAGCCCAAGCGATGCGGAAGCTATTGAACGGGTCATTGATCAGGGTTGCTGGACCCGACGAGAGCGCATCTCCGTTGCTGGCGCGAGCGAGGCTGGCGCCGATTGGCATGCGCAACTAGTGCAGCGCGATGGCGGCGCATTTCGCTTTTCGGCTCCCGACGGCAGCAGTCACGACGTTAGCTGGGGCCAACGAGGCCACCACAATATTGCAAATGCTATGGCGGCTGTCGCCGCCGCCCGCCACGTTGGCGTATCACCCGCGTGTGCCGGCGAGTCCTTAGCGCGATTTAAAGGGGTTAAACGCCGCCTAGAACTGGTTGGTGAGGTTGCGGGTGTAAAGGTATTTGACGACTTCGCCCACCACCCAACCGCTATCCAGTTTACCCTTGAAACCATAGCGGCTCGGCAAGAACAGCAGGCACAGCAGCAGTCCGCCGACGAGCCGCGACCTCCCAAAGGAAGGGTAATAGCGGTAATCGAACCAAGGTCTAATACGATGCGTCTGGGAGACCATCGCGCCGCGCTGGTTCCCGCAACAGCGATGGCCGATCAGGTCTACTGGTACCAGCCTCCCGCTCTAGGCTGGTCCCTTGAGGATGTCGTTCAAGCCAGCGAAACGAGCGCGGAAATCTTCGAGAGTGTCGAGGAACTGATCGCAACTCTCGTGGACCAAAGTCAGGACAAGGACGATATCGTCATTATGAGCAACGGTGGCTTCGAAGGCATCCATGGCCGTCTTGTGCAGGCCTTACGAGAGCGTTGATCGGGACGATGTAGAAGCGCAGGTCGCAATACAAGCCGAGATAGACCGCAGCAGGCTAGGAGCTCACAGGGCGGGCAATAGCCAACCAGAACATACTCATTTTGAGATTTTAGGAAAAGGACCGAAAGATGCTCGCAATCTACGAGCGCGTTATTTTGCGCCGACCCAGTCTGGTACTTATCAGCTTGCTGGGTCTGCTGCTGCTCGCATTAGCTCAGTTTCCAAAGATAAAGATCGATGCCTCCGCGGACTCTTTGCTGCTGCAAGGAGATCCGGCGCTGGAATATTTTCGCGAAGTGAGCCAGCGCTACGAAAGCCAAGATTTTATTGTCATTACCTGGAAGCCCTATGCAGGACTCTTATCCGATGAGTCGCTCGGGCCCTTGGGTGCAATGGCCGATGAGCTCCGTGAGTTAGCCGGTGTCGCCTCCGTGGTTACCGTACTCGACGTACCCCTGCTACAGAGTCCACCGATTGGCTTGAGTCAAGTCACTGGCAGCGATCCTCTGCCTAGCCTTAGAGACGCGCAAATTGATCGAGAACTGGCGCTCCAGGAGTTTCGCAATAGCCCGCTCTACTCGGATCTACTGGTGAGTCCCGATGGTGACGTGACCGCCGTGCAAATCAATATCGCGGCCAGCGGTAGTAGCGAACTCGTAAACGCGCGCGAGCTTCTGCGTGCTCGCAAGCGGGAGGCAAGCCTTACGCCGCAGGAGCAGGCCCGACTTCTCGAACTGGAAGCTCTCGTTAAGCAAAAGAACGCCGAGATACTCGCATCGCAAAGCCAGCTCGTCGCTGCTGTGCGAACGGTTGTCGATAAGTATCGGGATGCGGCAAATATCTTTGTGGGCGGTGTGCCCATGATTACTGCGGATATGGTCAGTTTTGTACGCAGCGATCTCAAGCTATTTGGCGGTGCCATTCTTGGTGTGATGGTGCTCGTGTTGGCCTTGATCTTTCGCCGACCGAAATGGGTTCTGATCCCGCTCTTTAGCTGTTCAATCAGTGTGGCGTACACGCTCGGAGTTCTTGGTTTTCTTGATTGGCGAATGACCGTGATCTCATCAAACGTGGTGGCGGTGCTACTCATCGTCGCGCTTGCCATCGCAATCCATCTGGTGGTGCGCTATCGAGAACTGCAGCGCAGCTTTCCAGAAGGCGATCGGTACGAGCGAGTGCGAGAGACCATGAGGCTAATGGCTGTGCCCTGCGTGTATACGGGCCTCACGACGATGGTCGCTTTCGTATCCCTGGTGGTATCTGGTATTCAGCCGGTGATCGATTTTGGCTGGATGATGACTCTTGGCATCTGTGTTGCGCTGCTGGTCTCGTTTAGCTTTGTGCCCGCCATGATGCTCATCTGGGGCGATGAAAGTGCCGCTCCGGAGGGTGCGGAGGAGGGTGAGCCCTTCACCATGCGGTTTGCTCAACTTGCAGATCGCTATGGCAACAGCGTCATCGTAGTCAGTTTGGCTGTGGCCGTTTTGGTCGGCGTTGGTATCTCTAGGCTGAAAGTCGAAAATCGCTTCATCGATTATTTCAAGGAATCCACTGAGATCTATCAGGGGATGGAGCTTCTCGACGCCCGCCTCGGCGGAACGATACCCCTGGACATCATCGTTGCCGCACCCGATCAGAGTGCGCCGCTTCCAGGATTGGAACCCAGTGCCTCGAATGATTCTCTGCCGCTTGATGCGGACGATCCCTTCGCCGAGGATGATCCGTTCTCCGGTGAAGCCGGCGATCCGTTTGCCGCTGACACGAGCGTTGATGAGGGTTTTGGCGATGATGAAGCCTTTTCTGATCCTTTCGCTGAAGATGACTTTGGCGTATCGGGTGGCGGAGACGATTTTGCAGACGATGCGTTTGGCGATTCAACACCTGCTGCCGCGCAAAGCTCGGACCCAGGTTTTTGGTTTAGCTTTGAGGGCCTAAGGGTTATTGATCTAATCCAAGACACCGTTGAGTCCTATAACGAAACTGGCAAGGTCCAGTCCTTGTCGACCACCTTCGAATTATTCCGTCAGCTCCTTGGCGATGACATAGGCAGCGTAGAGCTTGCCCTAGCGAAAAATGCTCTCCCTGCCGACATCAGTGGACTGCTCGTTGATCCCTACTACAACGCAGGCAGTGATGAGGCGCGAATTACCGTGCGTGTGAAGGAAACAAGTCGAGACCTTCAGCGGGCCGCTTTTCTGCGTGATCTCAATGAGCGCCTTCTGGACGATGTGGGTTTGGAGCAAGAACAGGTGCAGTTCACCGGTATGCTTGTCATGTACAACAACGTGCTCCAAAGCCTCTATGCTTCACAAATTCAGACCCTAGGCGCGGTCTTTGGCGTAATCATGTTGATGTTTTGGATACTGTTTCGATCGTTCTCTCTGGCCTTAATAGCCCTTGCACCGAATATACTGGCCGCAGGACTGGTTTTGGGAATCATGGGCTTGCTTGGTATTCCGCTGGACATAATGACTATCACTATTGCAGCGATCGTGGTCGGCATTGGTGTCGATAACTGCATCCACTACGTGCACCGTTTCAAGCGGGAGTTTCCCACTGATCGAAATTACGTCGCCACAATGTATCGCTGCCACGGCAGTATTGGTCGAGCGCTGTATTACACGACTCTGACCTTGGTGATTGGTTTTAGCACTTTAACCCTGTCCAACTTTAACCCTAGCCTATACTTTGGCGTGCTAACCGTGATTGCGATGGCCGCTGCGGTCATCGGAGCTTTGCTGCTACTACCGCGCCTTATTCTTCTGTTTAAGCCCTTGGGCTCATCCGCATGAGCGAGATAGCACTGTTTCCTCTATCGGCGACGCTGCTGCCGTTCGGCCGGATGCCCTTGCAAATCTTCGAGCAGCGCTATCTGGATTTGGTCAAGTCTTCGATGCGTACGGGGGATGGGTTTGGCATTGTGCGCATTCTTCGCGGTGCCGAGGTGTCTTCCGACGACCTGCCGACACTAGCCTCGATAGGCTCGATCGCCAAGATCGTCGATTGGGATCAATTGGATAATGGCTTGCTGGGAATCACCGTCGAGGGTAGTAAACGCTTTAAGCCCTTAGACTGCTGGCGCGAGACAAACGGACTGTTAAAGGCAAACATCGAGTTTCTTCCGGACCATGCTGCGGCGCCAATGATCGATAGTTGGGAACCCATGCGCACAGTCCTGGCTGGTTTAGAGGCCCATCCGCACGTACAACGAATCGGCTTGCCCGTCGACTTCGAGGACGCCTGGCAAGTCGGACTGAGCCTGGTTCAGCTGCTGCCATTAGATGAGAATTTGAAGCTCGATCTGCTGGCAATCGATAGTGTTGAAGAACTCATGCGTGAGCTCGATGTCGTATTGAACGCGCTAAGCGGTGAGGATTAGACCTGCAGTACTAGCAGCGCGTCTCGCGAGGTTCGGCCCTTGCTACGGGTTTCTCGCCAGTTAGCAAAAGCTTCTCAGCCCGCTCCCTACTCGAGCTCGTTTTCAGTCATCGGCCCGCTTCCGTCGAGCTGTTGATGCTCCGAATCAGTGTCGCCGGAGATCTTCAGACCGCCGACAAGCTTCCACTGGTTGACGATGCCGCAAAACAACTCTGCGGTACGCTGTGCATCGTAGGCAGCGCTATGTGCCTGATTGTTGTCGAAGGGGATGCCCGCTTCAAAACAACTTTTCGCTAGTACCGTTTGCCCGTAGGCGAGACCGGCCAGGGTTGCGGTGTCGAAGTAGCTAAAGGGGTGGAAGGGATTGCGCTTGATTTCACAGCGTTCCACCGCGGCATTAATAAATCCCGCATCAAAGTGAGCGTTGTGCGCGACGATAATGGCGCGGTTACAGTCCTGCTCTCGAATCTCCTTGCGGACGATGCGAAACAGCTCGCCTAGGGCGTCCTTCTCTGAAACCGCCTCGCGGAAGGGGTGATAAGGATCTATCCCTGTGAACTCTAGGGCTGAACTCTCGATGTTCGCATTTTCAAAGGGAGCAACGTTGAAGCTGTGGGTCCGGTGAACGGCGAGCATCCCTTGCTCATCGAAGCGCACTAGGCTTGCGCCGATTTCCAGAACCGCGTCCGTGGCCGAGTTGAAGCCGCCGGTCTCCACGTCAACCACGACCGGAAGAAAACCGCGGAATCGATCTTTCATTTGCACGATATCAAGCGCCGTCTGCTTCTAGAACCTGCCAGCGGACCGAAGAACCCGCGCGAAAGGGCACTACAGCGTTGCTACCAAAGGGCATCTGCTCAGGTACTTTCCAGTCGACTTTGCGCAGGCGGACCGTGTCTTCGTTGGGAGCGCATTTATAAAACTCGGGGCCGCGAAGGGAGGCGAAGTCTTCGAGTGTATCGAGCGCGCCCATTTCGTCGAACACCTCCGCGTACAGCTCCAACGATGCGTGGGCTGAGTAAACCCCCGCACACCCGCAGGCATTTTCTTTGGCGCCCTGCTCGTGCGGCGCAGAGTCCGTGCCCAGGAAAAAGCTGCGATCGTTTCCTGTTGCCGCGTATCGCAGCGCCTCTTGGTGAGTCCGTCGCTTGAGGATGGGCAGACAGTAGAAGTGGGGTCGTATGCCGCCGACCAGCATATCGTTTCGATTAAGA
The DNA here is from genome assembly GCA_039815155.1 of Pseudomonadota bacterium. Lineage (GTDB taxonomy): Bacteria > Pseudomonadota > Gammaproteobacteria > Pseudomonadales > Halieaceae > Congregibacter. The sequence continues at coordinate 9,636 of JBCBZV010000063.1, read as the reverse complement.
AGCAAGTGTTGGGGTGTGATGGTTGCGCCGACATTGGAGCCCTTGCTTGCAACAAACTGCGCGGCCTGCTGCGTGGTGATGTGTTCCATGACGAGCCGCAGTTTGGGGAAGCGCTCCGTGATCGGGACTAGGTGACGATCGATAAAAACCGCCTCCCGGTCGAAGATGTCGATATCGCTATCGGTCACCTCGCCGTGAACAAGGAGCGGGAGTTCTACCTCCTCCATAACCGAGAGCACCGGATACAAGGCCTCCAGGGAGTTCACTCCCGATGCGGAGTTGGTGGTGGCTCCCGCGGGATACAGTTTCACAGCAGCCAGCCAATCGATAGCGGCTGCGTCGCGAACGTCCTGTTCGCTGGTTCGGTCGGTGAGGTACAGGGTCATGAGCGGATAGAACTGACGGGGCTGGTCCATCATTGCTCGCAGAATTCGTTGACGGTATTCCGCAGCAAGGCGTGTCGTCGTGACCGGAGGTACGAGGTTAGGCATCACGATCACACGTCCCATATAGCGGGCCATGTCCTTACAAGTATCGCTTAGAACGTCTCCATCACGGAGATGGCTGTGCCAGTCGTCGGGTCGACGAAGAGTAAGAGTTTGCAAAATGCTGAAGTCCCTGCTGAAGGTCCGCGATGCTACCGCAAAGGCCATTTGCGGACCAATCACTCAAGCTCGGTGCTTCGCTTTGGTGCTCAGTCTCGGATCGACGCCAGGTCGAAAATTGCAGTTTGCGAGATGAGCGTTAGCAACGACATCTACTTAAGACATCGGTAGACTTGCCCGCCTTATCTGAATGTGACGGAGCCGGAGATCGGCATGCCAGAGGTTAACAAAGTAGTGCTCGCGTATTCCGGCGGGCTGGATACCAGCGTGATTGTTCGCTGGCTGCAGGAGACCTACCAATGCGAGGTGGTGACTTTTACCGCTGATATCGGTCAGGGCGAGGAGGTGGAGCCCGCCCGCGCCAAAGCGGAGGCGTTGGGTGTTGAAGAAATTTTTATCGAGGATCTGCGCGAGGAGTTTGCCCGCGATTTCGTGTTCCCCATGTTTCGGGCCAATACGGTCTACGAGGGCGAATATTTGCTCGGCACGTCGATTGCCCGGCCCTTGATCGCCAAGCGTCTCATTGAAATTGCCGAACACACCGGCGCAGATGCCATCTCCCACGGAGCAACGGGTAAGGGCAACGACCAAGTCCGCTTCGAACTGGGCGCTTATGCGCTTAAGCCAGGCGTGCAAGTCATCGCGCCCTGGCGGGAATGGGACCTCACTTCTCGCGAGACCTTAATGGCCTACTGCGAGACAAATAATATTCCGGTCGACTTTGCCGCTGCGGGCAAAAAGTCTCCCTACTCGATGGATGCGAACCTACTGCACATCTCCTACGAAGGTGACTTGCTGGAAGACCCTTGGGCCGAGGCGGAGGAGTCAATGTGGCGTTGGACGGTCAGTCCAGAAAATGCTCCCGATCAGGCTGTATATCTTGAGATCGAGTATCGGCAAGGCGATCCGGTAGCGCTTGACGGCGTCGAGCTGTCGCCGGGAGCGCTGTTGGCGAAACTCAATGAACTGGGTGGTAAGCACGGTATCGGGCGCGACGATATTGTTGAAAATCGTTACGTCGGCATGAAGTCGCGAGGCTGCTACGAGACCCCCGGCGGAACTATCATGCTGCGCGCACACCGCGCCATCGAATCACTGACCTTGGACCGAGAGGTGGCTCACTTAAAAGACGAGCTCATGCCTCGCTATGCAAAAATAATCTACAACGGCTACTGGTGGTCGCCGGAGCGTTTGATGCTGCAAGCCGCGATTGACCAATCTCAGGAAAAAGTGAACGGGCTGGTGCGATTGAAGCTGTATAAAGGCGGCGTAAGCGTTGTCGGTCGTCGTTCGGAAGACAGTTTGTTCGATGAGAGCATTGCCACCTTTGAAGACGATTCCGGCGCCTACCACCAAGGCGATGCGGAAGGATTTATTAAGCTGAATGCGCTGCGCCTGCGTATCGCATCTAGTAAGGGGCGTAGTGCACAGTAAGACTTCGTCATAATTCAACTACTTCCGCGATAAGGATAAGAAAAGGGATACGAACAGTGAGCGAAATTCTAGACGTTGCAATCGTTGGCGCAGGTCTCTCCGGAATCGGGGCTGCCTGCCACTTAAAGCGAAAGTGTCCGGACCGCAGCTTCGCGATTCTCGAGCGCCGTGCGGCCAGTGGCGGTACCTGGGACCTTTTTCGCTATCCAGGCATTCGTTCCGACAGCGATATGTATACCCTTGGTTATAACTTCAAGCCGTGGGAGGCCGGTAAGGCAATTGCCGATGGGCCATCGATTCTGAAGTACGTTCGGGAAACCGCCACGGAACATGGCATCGACTCCCTGATCGAATATGAGCAGCACGTTAGGCGAGCGAACTGGGACAGCGACGCGCAGTGCTGGGTACTGAGTATCCTGGTTGGCGCTGAGGAGACGCCGCGAGAACTGCGAGCGCGCTTTCTTTTGTCCTGTGCGGGTTACTACAAGTACGATCACGGCTACCAGCCAGACTTTGCCGGACGGGAGCAATTCACCGGTGAATTCATCCATCCGCAGCACTGGCCGGAGGATCTGGATTACAGCGGCAAGAAAGTAGTGATCATCGGATCTGGGGCGACCGCTGTAACGCTGTTGCCCGCCTTGGCAGAGAAAGCGGCAGACACGGTGATGCTTCAGCGCTCACCAACGTGGATGGTATCGCGCCCTTCATCCGATTGGGTGGCAAACCTGCTCCGATCCATATTGCCTTCGAGCTGGGCCTATGCGATCACCCGTTTTAAGAACACGATGTTCCAGCACTGGCTCTACAGAAGATCAAGACGAACGCCGGCAAAAGTGCGGGAGATGCTGTTTAAACGTTTGCGCCGCTCGTTGGGATCTGCTGCCGAATCACAGATGGCGCACTTCACACCGAGCTATGACCCCTGGGATCAGCGAATGTGCCTGGTGCCGGATGACGATCTGTTTGAGGCGCTTCGAGACGGCAAGGGCCGAATCGTAACCGCTGAAATCGACGAACTTCTGCCCAGGGGAATCCGTCTCAAATCCGGTGAGATGCTCGATGCGGATATCATCATTTCCGCCACCGGCTTAGAAATGGAGATTCTTGGCGGCGTGAAGGTGGAAGTAGATGGTCAGCCCTTTGATGTCCCGTCAAGCTGGTCTTATCGGGGCATGATGTTTAGCGGCCTTCCTAATCTGCTCGGCGTGTTCGGTTACATAAATGCGTCTTGGACCCTTCGGGCCGATCTATGTGCCGAATGGCTTTGTGATTTGCTGAACCACATGCAGCGCAAAGGCGCGGTGGCGGTGACACCCACCATCGAGGATTCGCTCGGCGAGATGGAGCCGCGACCTTACATCGACGACTTTTCAGCGGGTTATATGCGGCGGGTCATGCACCGCTTTCCCAAGCAGGGTGACCGCGACCCTTGGATAAATTCGCAACGCTTTCTGCTGGAGCGAAAACAGTTTTCTGCAATGAATTTCGACGAGGAAGCTCTGCGTTACGAGTTTCTTGAGTCAAGCGCTGCTCGTGCCAGCGACTCCTTGGAGAAGGCCGCCTAGCCTGCAGATTCGGTACTCACTGAAAATATGTTACTGCCTTCGTAGATGTTCCCTGAGAAGCCCGAATAGCGCTTATCAATCGTGCTCAAGCAGTGTCTGGAAGCCCAGTCAAGAACAAACCCACAAATATTTCTAGGAAAAGCGCAGCCCGTGCCTGATTTGTTCTCCGCTGATGGAACCGGTAAGCAAGCAGAGCAAATTTGCCCGGTAGATGGAGATGTTCTCTTTTACGCCACCTCACCATGGACCGATCGCGCGCAAGAGCTCTTTGATTCCCTAAAAGAACAACTGGCCTGGCAGGAAGGCTTCGTGTCTTTGTTTGGAAAAACCTACAAGCAGCCACGGCTGTTTGCCTGGTATGGCGACCAGGATGCAAGCTATGCCTACTCCGGTACGCGCTACGAACCGCGGCCCTGGTCACCGGTCCTGCGCCAGCTGCGCGACGAACTTACGCTCTTTTGTGGGGGTGAATTTAACAGCGTGCTCGCAAACCTTTACCGCAACGGCAGTGATGGCATGGGGCTCCATTCCGACGATGAACCGGAATTGGGTCCGGAGCCGCTTATAGCCTCGCTAAGTTTTGGAGAAACTCGCTTTTTTCGTCTCAAGCACAAGTACCGGGCAGAGCTTGCGCCCATCAAGATCGCGCTTGAGCCAGGCAGCTTGCTGCTGATGAGCGGATCGACGCAGTGCTACTGGAAGCACGAAGTACCAAAAACGAAACGGCATTGTGAGCCGCGAGTGAATCTGACCTTTCGTCGTGTATTTTCTTCTCTCTCGAGAGAAGCAAGCCAGTCTGCATGAAAAACCTGTTTTTGCCCTTTAAACCTGATGACACAATCAGGTTGTATACTCGGGTACATGAGCATTCCTGAGCAGTTTTCAGCAGAGACCACTGGCGGTCACGAGCTTACGCAGCGGATCAAGTATGCGTCCGTGCGACCACTACAAGCGCTCGATCTATTAACGCAACGGGAGATGGCGAGCCTCGCTGAAGCTGATGCAGAGCTGCACGAGCTGTTTCGCCGCTGTGCTCTGGCCATTCTTAAGACCGATGGCTACGTAGACGACGCCAAACGCATCTATGACGCCTACGTCGATTTTGACATCAAGGTTATTCCCGAGTCGCGGGGTTTGAAGTTAGAGCTGTTCAATGCGCCTGCGGAGGCCTTTGTCGATGGGCAAATGATCGAGGGTATCCGCAAGCATTTGTTTTCCGCCCTTCGCGACGTTGTGTTTACAGAGCACAAACTGGCAGAGCAGCAGGTTTTTGATCTGAGCTCGCCCGACGGTGTGACCGATGCGGTGTTTCGCATTTTGCGCAACGCCGATGTGGTGCGCAGCGATATTCCTCCCAAGCTGGTCGTTTGTTGGGGCGGCCACTCCATACCGCGTCACGAATACGACTACTCGAAAACCGTTGGCTACTCTTTGGGTCTGCGCGGTTTTGACATCTGCACCGGCTGCGGGCCGGGAGCGATGAAAGGACCGATGAAAGGCGCTGCAATCGCCCATGCAAAGCAGATCAACAAAGATAGCCGCTACATTGGCGTATCTGAGCCAGGAATCATTGCGGCCGAATCACCAAACGCAATTGTGACTGAACTAGTCATTCTGCCCGATATCGAAAAACGTCTTGAGGCCTTCGTTCGCATCGCAAGTGGGATCATTGTGTTTCCCGGAGGCGTGGGTACCGCTGAGGAAATTCTGTTTCTGATGGGTATTAAGCTTCACCCAGCCAACAAGGAGATTGAACTGCCACTGCTGTTCACGGGCCCTGCTGAAAGTGAAGCTTATTTCGCGCAGATAGATGAATTTTTGCGCTCAACGCTGGGCGAGGAAGTGCAAGAGCACTATCAGATCGTTGTGGGCGATGGCGCGGCTGCTGCTCGTGCGATGAAGAAATCCGTCAAGGCCGTGCGCCGCCAGCGCATTGAGCATAGCGAATCCTTTTCTTTCTCTTGGAAGTTACATATACCGGAAGAACTTCAGCAACCGTTTATTCCAACCCATGAGAATATGGCTGCGTTGGCACTGCACCGAGATCAACCGACTCACGCGCTGATTGCAGAATTGCGTAGGGCTTTTTCCGGTATTGTTGCAGGCAACGTAAAAGAGTTTGGTGTTCGCGCCATAGAAGCCCACGGGCCGTATCAACTGAGTGGCGAGAGCGATGTTGTAGAGGGTCTTGCCGCCTTGCTTGAGGGCTTCGTCCGTGATGGCCGCATGAAGATTGATCCGGCGACCTATCGCCCTTGCTTTGAATTGGTGGATAGAAACCAGAGTTTGTAAAAATCAGCGCAGGAAAAGCTATGAAAAACATTATTTCTGGAGCAGTGCTACTGCTGGCGCTTGCTATGAATTTGGGCGCTCGTGCAGATGTGCCTTTTGAGATTGAAGTTGTCGATACTTTTGACGAGCCTTGGGCCATTGCCACGATGCCCGACGGTCGATTCCTTCTGACGGAGAAAAAAGGCACGCTGCTCATTGTCGATCGGGATGGCGCGCGATCGCGGCGCGTGGGTGGTATACCCAGTGTGGTCTATTGGGGGCAAGGGGGTATGGGTGATGTGGTCACCCACCCGGACTTCAGCGATAACGGCGTGATTTACTTGAGCTACGTTGAAGCCGGTGTCGGCGATTCGCGCGGTGCGGCCGTTGCCCGCGGCGTACTTGATGAATCCGGGCGCCGACCGGCGTTGAAAGACGTAGAGGTTATATGGCGTCAGTATCCAAAGTTTGTTGGTTACGGGCACTATGGACACCGTCTTGCCTTCGATGATGACGGCTACCTTTGGATCAGCTCCGGCGACCGGCAGAAGTTCACGCCTTCACAGGATATGCAGTCGAACTCAGGAAAGTTGTTACGCCTCAACGATGATGGGTCCATCCCGAAGGACAACCCCTTTGTCGACTATTATGACGATGAGCCGCAGGTCGACGACGAGGGCATCTACCCGCAGATTTGGTCCCTGGGCCATCGTAATCCTCTAGGCATCGCTTTCGACCTTGACGGACGACTTTGGGAAATAGAAATGGGCCCTGCTGGCGGTGACGAACTTAACCTTATAGAACGCGGTGCAAATTACGGGTATCCGGTTGTTTCAAACGGTGATCACTATGACGGCCGCGATATTCCTGATCACGACACGCAACCGCAGTTCAGCACGCCAGCTGTTTGGTGGACGCCCGTTATCTCACCGGGAGATATGATGGTGTATGGCGGTACGGCCTTCGATGACTGGCGTGGAAACGCACTGGTCGCCGGATTGTCATCGAAGGCCATTATTCGCATTGCCTTGAACAAAGACGGTAGTGCGAAGGAACTCGAGCGTTTTGAGATGGGCGCACGTATCCGCGGTTTGACTGAAGGGACCGATGGCAGCGTTTGGGTTATTGAGGACGAGTCGCGCGGTACTGGTGGCCGCTTACTAAAACTCGTTCCTAAAGGCTAATTGAGACTAGTGAAAGAAAAAGCGGCGCAGGCAAGCCGCTTTAAAACAGGCGCTTCAGATAACGCGTTAGGCGGAGCCGATGTTTTTAGTGTCTTATGGGTCGCTCTGGCAAGACATTTCTCCAGCGATTGGGGTTGAAGCTCGCGGCGTCATCACCCAGTGCAAGCCGATAGTCTTCTTCTAAGTCCTGCAGAGCGGATTCCAACAGCTGCGCGGCGACGGCGCCGTTCGCGGCTGTTTGCGTTGCCAGTTCAGTCAGCGCGACCTGCTTGCCCGGCTCTAAGACGTAGAGTCGAATACCGGCAGGATCCGGTACTTGAGGCGCCAGGCGCACGCGTTCTAAATCTAGCTCGACAACAATAACGCCCGCCTCTCCGATGGCCTCTATTCTTGCGTCGCCGCCGTGCACGATCATGCCGCCGTTTTCGCAGAGCCCAAAGCCAAATCGCTGTCGCTGTTCCACGCAGGCCATCAGCAGCCGCCCAAGCCGTCGTCGCTGCATAAAGTGCTGATCGACAAGGCCAAGTCTAGTCAGCCCCAGTCCGCGCTCTACGACCACGCCAGAAAAGCTTGCATCTTCGGAGCTTCCATAACGCAGCGCCGAGACGCTGTCGCCCTCCGCAATCATTCTGTGGCCCAGCGCGGTCGCCGCAGCGGCAACGGCAAATACGGGTGTGCCGCGCTCAAAGGCGGTCACAATCTTGTGTAAGACCGGTGTTGCTTCTGCGCAATGCAGTAGGGCTTCGGTAAGGCGGCGTTGATCTCCCCCGGTAAGTAAGAGACTGCCCATTCGGTCAAGGGTGCGCAGCAGCGCACGATCCCGGCCCGCCCGTTCGATGTTCTGAAGCGCTATGGGAAGAACTTCGCAGCGCACTCCAGCGGATTCTAGCCAGTCTAGATATCGTTCCGCTTGCACGTTGGGCTCGCCCGAGGCCGTTGCCAGAATACCAACCGGTCCTTTCATCTGCGCTAGCAGTTGCTGTCGCGCCGAGTGCGGCCAGCGCACCGGAGCGTCTCCCAGCATTATGAGCTGTGCATCGGCGACCGGATCTGGGCGCAAAACCTGGGTGGATTCGTGCAGTGGACAGGTATCTAAGTTCGTTCGTTGAATCGCAAGAGAAAAATTGACCGCCGTGTAGCGTATCTCGCTGGCTCTTCGCGCGCGCAGAGCGCGGGAGACGCGAGGCATCCTGGAGATTGTCAGGGTCACCTGGTGACCCAACAGTGGATCGAAAGCACTCGCGCTGTCACTTGCGTAGTATTCAGGGTCGCCTTCGACGAGCCGAAGCATTAGGTCATAGACCCCATAGCTAGAAAAGGCGTGCCGACGGACCGGAGCGGGAGCACGATAGGCATGACGCCCAACCCGCACCCGCTGCTTATCACTTGCCGGTTCAACTTTGCCCGATCGCAAGTTTACTCGGTCGCCGTCGTCGAGGTAGGAAACGCGCGCATCCTCGACCAAATAGTCGTTGCGCCCAAAGCGCGCTTTACGTAAATCGAGCAGCAGAACACCAGTTTCTCCAACCACTTCAGCTTGTTCGCCGCAGACCAAAAGCGCACTGTTCTCATCAACGCCAAACGCCAAGGGCTCACCCAACTCGCGGGCAGCCGCAAACAAACGGCCGATACGGCCTCTTTGAAGGAAGTGTTGGTCAACAAGTCCCCAGCGGAAGAATCCCAAGCCTTTGCCCAGAATGAACGCGTCGTAATTGTCGTCGCCTTCTTCCGCCAGTCCACGGCTGATCGCATTCAGCGAGGTGCCGCCGCAGATCATAGGGCCGGACATGATGGCGGCGCCCGCCGAGCTACCAGAAACCAGGCCTCCTTGCTGAAATAGCTCTCGAATCGCAAGGAGCGCCGGTGTTTCTGAACCCTCTTGCACTAGCGTGCCGACGATGCGCGACTGGTCGCCTCCAGTAAAAAACACGCTGCCAAAGGCACGCAGCCGATCAATAAGCAAACGATCAAAGGGGCTTTCATGCCGTGTTTCAAAATAAATGGGTACGTGTTCGGCGTAAAATCCCTGCTGCCTAAATTCCTCCACCGTCTCGGCGCCCACATCCTCGGGATAGCCGGATGCCATCGACAACACGGCTATCCTGCCATTGCTGCGTTCTCTTAGCGCCGCATAAAGCCTATGATTATCAGGTTCAAAACGTCCCCCGATGAGTGCGAGCGTCCCCCTCGGGGACGGACCCCCGGGCCACTCCGAGGACGTTTTCGGGGCTGACTGGGAGTTGCCGACTTCTCGCGGCGTTTTGGCCTTTGAGCCGGTCATTGCTGGCGGTTCGTGGACTGCATGGCATTATTATCTCGGAAGGCTAGGTGTATTGCTAACTGGGCGCTAGAAAAAGCGTTTGAGTGAGCGCTGAACTCTTCCTGCGAACTCTTACTTGCGGTTCTTCTCCTTAGATTCGGGTCCATAGGCTTGGGTCCATAGGCTTGGGATAGCTCCGCTCGGCCGAGGAAAATGCTTTCCCAGCCGTCCGTCTAGGTTTACAGTGATCCGACTCCAGAATGTCATGGAAGTCTCCGATGAAGTACCTCGATACCAGCGTTTATCGCGGCCCT
>JBCBZV010000225.1:0-4113 GCA_039815155.1 Pseudomonadota bacterium | reverse complement strand
TTAGCCTTTCCGGACGGTGTACTAAACCACCCCATATTCGGTTCTGCCGATTTCCTTGCTCCCAGCTACCGTGCAGCTGAGTTCTCCTTTCGCTTCATTGACCTTGGGCGAGATACCTCTTTCACCTCGCGTCTGACCCCTGAACAAGAAGTAAGCGCGAACCTAGTGGAAAGCAATGGTGGTGGTCTATCGACGCTCACGTCGTTCAACGCCGAAGAGCTGGAAGTGTTCATTGCGTTCGGACGCCTTACCGGACCGGTCATCATGGCACACCTGCATCTGGGCCCTGCGGGCAGTAACGGTCCGGTCGTGGCCAACCTGACCGATGCCATTAACGGAGAAGCAATCAGCGCCGTTATTGATGGATCTGCAGTAGTTGGTCCGCTTGCGGAGGGAGGAGACCCCTATCTCAATCTGCTGAACGAGATGGCAGCAGGGAACATTTATATCAACTTGCATACGGAAGCCAACCCAGCGGGTGAGCTTCGGGGTCAGGTGCGTCTGCGAGGTAACTAGCAAGGCGCAAACAGTCGCTGATCAGATTAGCAGGTGGCGCTTTCCGGTGCCGCCTGCTTTCCGATAGTGCGCAAGTTACGGTGTTAGCTCTCCAAACTCTCAAACGCCGCTGTGTGTACGAGATAGAGCCAAACACACCGGATCATTCATTACGGGCGTCAACGACTAGGGCGTGGGTTAAGACAGGATTACAGCCGTCACGCAGCATACGGCAATAGCTTCCGTAGCTGTCTGACTTATTCGGGCGATCTCATTTTTTAAGATTAGTGAGCTCAAAAATTTAGGAGAAAGCGACGATGTTACGCAATGCAGCATTTGGGTTTTTCGCAATATTGATGTGTAAAAGTGCTTGGTCTGCACCGATCTTTTTTACCGACAGAGCTTTGTTCGATGCGGAAACAGGGGGTGGATTGGCGTTTGAAAGTTTCGAATTACTTGCAGGTCAGTTTGCACCAACAGCGGTTCTTGATGATTTTTCGGCAACGGAAACAAATGACGGCGGCAACAATGTTATCGGAATAGGAGGGTTCGTTTCCGGAGCCGTTACCGATGGCAATAATTCGTTGAACTATTTCGACTCCACGGGCAATAGCATCCTTGTTTTGGACGGATTCGCACCTGGCACGACTGCGCTTGGGTTCGACATCGCTGCTACTGGACCAACCTCGATCGCAATTGGAGGCGATGTATCCAGCAGTATAGCGCTTGCCCCCAGGATCTCCTCGTTTTGGGGCGTAGTCACTAGCACGGCTTTGCAAGAAATCACGCTTTCTGCCGAAGGTAGTAGATTTTTTGTTGGCCTAGATTCAGTCTCGATTGGCGCGGCAGCGCAAGCAGTACCAGCACCGGCAACTGTCTCGTTACTTGCGCTGGGACTTCTCGCACTAGCACGCCGTAAGCAGATCAATTCCGGCACGCCTTTCCTAGCTTCGTAGATTTTTGTTGATCCTCGGAGAGAAAGATCTGCCGATTTTGGGGAGCACGTTCAATCTATTGGTAAATTCACACTACAGGGCCAGGTCAAGGAGTTCTTTACGGCTGGTCCACCGATGTAACCCCTGGTAGACGCCACTAGCGATAGACTTGAGAGAAAAGCGATCTAGGGTCGCAAGGAGTGAACCAACGCGGAAGTTTCAAAGCGCGTCTCTACAAGAGACGCAAATAAAAGTACTTTGCCTGGTAGCATGCGGCTCAAGTAAAAACGAAGCGGTAGAACCATGCAGATCAAACTCTTCACCCTCGGCGGCGCGTTTGGAATGAACAGCGTAAGTCCTTTCTGTTTCAAATTGGAATTGCTGCTGAAACACCTAGATCTGCCACATGAGATTGCCGTGGAACCGGATCCACGCAAAGCGCCCAAAGGCAAGCTTCCATTTATCGAGATCAACGGCGAGGTTTTCGCCGATTCAGACATCATCGCTCGCCAGCTCGACGACGCCACCGACGGTGGTGTATTCAGCAAGCTCACGGCGGAGCAACGAGCCAATGGCTTAGCAATGACGCGCATGGCTGAGGAGCACTTGTATTGGGTAATGGTGGCCAGCCGTTGGCTGGATGATGCGTGGTGGCCGAACGTGGTCGACGGTTTTTTCAGTATCGCCCCGGCGCCTCTGCGTCCACTCATCTCCACGTTAGCGCGACGACAAGTGCGCAAAACCTATGACCTGCAAGGTCTCGGACGCCATACGCAGGAAGAACAACGAGCGTTCGCCCGTTCGGACCTCCAGGCGCTACAAGATGCTGTTGGGAACAAACCGTTCCTATTGGGTGCCTCCGTGTCGTACTTCGATTTTGCCGTTACCTCCATCTTAGTGGGCATCTACGATAACCGCCCTAAGACTTGGTTGACCGCCATCGCCGAAGATTACGGCGCCCTACAACAATATGTGCAACGCGTTCAGTCAGAAGTGGGACTGTTCGCCGCTTGAGTTGAAGTTAAATAGGGTTGGCCGACTCGCGAACGGTGGTTGGGCATAGCTACGATATGTGCAACCGGTTCCTTCGACGTTTGCCCAGCCCAAGACCCTGCTACTGCCCCTGCCCCTGCCCCTGCCCTCGGATTGATCGCCAGTTTCACCACCCTCGTCACGTTTGTGTCTGTCGTTCTTGATACTCGCTCGGAGGTTAGCGCTTATAGCTTGGTCCGCCTTCATTCACAGGCGCTCGTAGTGCAGATAGGGCAGCTCAACGTGCGAATCGCGATCTAAGCAGTTTCGAACAACTCCCCCTTAGCTGAGTAAAGTCGCTTAAAAAAGCTCCGAATCGGTCGAGGCGAAAGAACAAAACTCTCAATTGGTGTCGTAGCTTTGAACTCAAAGCGTACAGAATTACATTCCTGTGTAATATGGAATAAAGAAAACTTCATACCCGCTAAATTGCAACAAATGAAAGCCAATACAAAAAAACGCTCTATCTTTTGTGCGTTTGTCATCGCGGCTATGCTCGGCGCGATGTCTTTGTCGGTCAAAACCGAACAGATTCGGCAATCTACAAGCACAGACACCGAACCGGCGGTGCGACGTAACGGCGTTCCCGTTCGGATGGATATGAGTTTCAGCCACTACTGGAGAAAAGTAAGCACGACAAGGACCACCAGGCCAGCCCATTGGGTCACGGCGTCATTCGTGCTGGAAAATGGAAAGTGTAAAAAACCGTATATTCACAGTTCCTTCGGAGTACCCGAGGAAAGGCTGATACCCGCCCTAGAAACGGCTGCTCGTGCATTTGAAAACTGCGAAACTTCGGGAACCGTTGGTGGAAAGTCAGGGCAGCGTCTACTGCTTGTTACTGAATTGATGGGAAAGTTAGGGTGGTCGAGTGTGGCCAATCCAGAAGCGTACCGACCGATGATATCCGCGAGTGCCGCCTACGAACCGGAGCGATTGGATGAAATGATCCATGGTTGTGAAGGCCGATGTTCGTCGGTCTTTCTGCTAATGACAATGTTCGCGCGCGCCAATTATTACACCGCTTTAAACCGAGAAATTAGCGCGAACCTTTGGCGCTATGAAGCATTACGAGCTGCCGCCAAGAACGAAGAGGTAGAGCGCCTTTTTAGAAATGAGCTGGAAGCTCACCTCAAGGCCCTCTACAACTACGGCGCTAAAACACACCAGGCCGGCATTGTGTTTATCGCAGATCAACTATCAAATGACCTCTTGAATCGACGGGGAGCAACAGCAAAACACTTTCGCGATGAGGCAATCGCTTTAGCAGGAAGACTCGAAGCATCTCACCGTGACCTCGAACTAATCATCCCCTTGTCGAGTGATTCGCCGTACAGTTCGGCAGATGAATCCGCCATGACGCTGATCACTCATCGGGAGTTTTCGGTAACAGCGGATCAAGGTCGATTACACGATCTACAGATTAACTGTGTCGACGAAGACACGTCCTACAGTTCTCAACTAAAAATCGACCAAGAATCTAAATGGCGATTGCCCGGCAATCGTGGCGTCTGCAAGCTATTTGTATTCGGAGCTAAAGGCTCGAAATTTCGATTGACTCAATATGCCAGAGGTGGCCTTCTCAACGTCCAAGGTGATGATATTTAGTCCTGAAATGGCTCGTTAAGTCGTGCGCTGGATACTAAAAATT
>JBCBZV010000239.1:0-3749 GCA_039815155.1 Pseudomonadota bacterium | reverse complement strand
CTTGGCCTTGCATCAGGAGGAACTTATAGTGACTGTTGATACCAGGATTGACCGGCGTGATTGTCGAAAAAATCTCTACCGCCGCTTCAGCGGTCGGCGCGTTTGCCATGGTCATCATTTTCTTAAAGACCGGGCTATCCTGCGGCGCCAACCAAGGTGCGAAAGGTCCGCTGGAATTCACGCAGGCCGCGAAACGCTCTTCGTCGTTAGCTAATGCCATTGCCAGGCTGCCACCCATGCTGTTTCCCACAATACCGAGGGGCAAACTCGGTGAGCGTTCTTGCAGGTAATTCACCGCGGGCGTCAGTGACCTGCGCCAATCTGTGCTCAGGTAGTGCTGGTGAGCGAAGCGCGTTTCACCTTGGCCCGGAGCGTCGAGCATGATCGCGTCAACTCCACGAGCCGCAAGCTCATCTCCTATGGTGGAAAAATCCTGTGCCCAGCCTTCGACACCCCCAAGCACGATCACCGCTGCGATCGCGTCGCCACGCGCCGGATGTAACCAACCGCAGATTGGGCCGTTGGGTGTATCAAGGCACAGATGCTCACAGTTGCCTGCGAGCTCAGCTGCGTGTTTGTAGTATTCGGTCGCGCGCTGGTAAATCTCCACCCGTTCCGGCGTGTCTTCGAACATCATCGTTTGGCCGATGCGCAAAAGCGCTGCTGCTCTGCGCAGGCGGGTGATTCGCGTGGCCACCGTTGGAAAACCTTTTGCGAGACATCGATCAGCCAGCCGGAGGGCAGCTGTCTTCCACTCCAGACCGGACAGGATGAGAGCGCGAAACTCGACGGCGTCCGCGTAATCGACCCCATAGCCCATAATCCGCTCTAGAGAGTAGGCGGCCAGACCAGCCCGCGTCGCTTCCGACAATTGCGCCACATCGTCGGCGGACTCCTTCATTCTCGGCTGGTAGGCATGCACGCTAATGCGTAAGTCGCTTTGTGGTTTTCGCATTGTTTGATCCATCAACTACAGGCCCTCTCTGGCCAGGCGGCTTCCGTTCTCACGCCGTGCGTAGCGGACGCGAAGTTCGCCCACCCCCTCGATTTGCGCCTTCAGATCGTCACCGGGGAGTACTCGTCCCACCCCTGAGGGTGTGCCTGTGAGCAACAGATCCCCAGCCCGGAGTTCCACATAGTTCGAAAGAACGGAAAGACACTCGCTCGTTGACCAAATCATTTGCGAGAGATCACCGGCCTGCCTCAAATCCCCATTAACCTTCAACTCGATCCTTCCTCGATCCAGGGCGCCAAGCGATGACACAGGAACGATTTCGCTAATTGGGCAGGACTGGTCAAAACCTTTTGCCATGGCCCATGGGCGCGCTAGGTGTTTCGCCTCGTCCTGTAAGTCACGACGGGTCATGTCCAAGGCAACGGCGTAGCCATAGATCAGGGATTCGGCCTCGTTGGCGCTCACCGCCAGGCCCGGCCCTCCGATCGCGACGGCGAGTTCCACCTCGTGATGCAGGTTTTCCGTTGCGATGGGGAACATGAGTTCACCGCCTCCTACCACCACCGCATCAGCTGGCTTAGAAAAAAAGAAAGGTGGTTCCCGCTTTGGGTCATGGCCCATTTCTCTTGCGTGTTCGGCGAAGTTTCTTCCGACACACCAGATTCGCCTCACGGGAAAAGAGAAGTCGCTACCTTTAATCGGAATGGTCACTGGTTTGACCGGTTCAAGCATTTTTAAGACGCCAATCACTGCGGATTCTTCTGCTGATTTTTATTGTCGTATCTTCAGTACTGAAGGATACAACCATTTGTAACCAATGCAACCAATATGTGTTATTTGGTTGTGCGATGCACTCTGTACATGCGGAGCTGACGGTGTCGTCCAGATCACCATTGTCTGAATTACGACCAGCATGTTTGACATATACTATATAACTGACATAATGTCATAAAAATATATAAAGTCAGAAACAGCTGATGGGACGGCTAACTCATGAAGATGAGTGTCTCCGCGCAAGAAGCTGTGCACAATTCGGGAGAAAAATAATGAAAAACACTCGCCTACACAGCTGTGGCGTCAGCGCTCGTAAGGTTGGTATTGCTTCGTTCGTCTCCGCTTTTGCGACTTGTCAGCTGGCCGCAGCGGTCGCCATGGCTCAAGACAACAGCCTTGCTCTAGAGGAAGTCATCGTCCAAGCGCAGCGGCGCGCAGAAAGTCTGCAAGACGTTCCCGTCGCAGTTAGTGCAGTAGATGGGGAGCAGCTTATCGAGCAGGGACTGGGAGATTTACAGGAGATGTCGGCCTATGTGCCGTCTCTGAATATCGTTCAGTCCCCGGGTACGATTCAGATTTACATGCGCGGTTTAGGATCGGCACAAAACACTGGTTTTGAGCAGTCGGTGGGTCTGTTCGTTGACGGGCTTTATGTTGGGCGAGCGCCGCAGTTCACTGCACCGTTTCTGGACGTTTCTACCGTCGAAGTGCTTCGTGGGCCGCAGGGAACACTGTTTGGGAAGAACACTATAGCCGGCGCTATCACCGTAAATACGGTGCGCCCGGGGAATGAATTCGAAGCTGTTTTGCGGACCAACTACGACGTCGAATACGGCGACTATACGGTGGACGCTATCGTCTCCACGCCCATTACCGATTCCCTATCAGCGCGATTGGCGGTACGTCGTGTGGATATGTCCGGCTACTTGGACAACACGTTCCTTGACCGCGACGAGTTTCAAGCAGAAAGCAGCGTTTATCGCGGAAGCCTTCTATGGGATATCAACGATAGTGCGTCACTGTTCGTCAAGTATGAACAGTCCGAAGTGCACACGGACGGTAAGTCGCTAAGCACTCCTGTGGCGGGTCCTTGGGAGCCGTTCCTCTTATCCATAGACCCGGATTTTGCGCTTGCCGGCGACTCACCGGATAGTAAGTCTGTCAGCGTTCCTGAGTTTCAGGACATCGACAGTGAAAACCTGACCATCAATTTCGATGTATCGCTCGGAGAGTTTGAGCTGACCTCGATCACAGGCTACTCAGAGTACCAACTAAACAATTTTGCCGATCCGGACACTACAGCCATCGATCTCGCGATCTTCAATCCTACCGAAGACTTCCACCAGTGGACGCAGGAGATTCGATTGGCCTCACCCGTAGGGGGCGCCGTTGACTACATTCTCGGTGCTTTCTATTTGAAGAATGAACTGGATTCGGATCGACAATTCTCACTCCGAGCCGCAAACGCTGCGGGAGGGCCAGGCGTACCGCCGATTTTTGGTCTTTTGCCGCCTCTTGGTACATTCGGTAACTTCGACCAGGACACAGAGTCCTACGCGGTATTCGGTTCCTTTACCTGGCACCTGTCTGACCGTTTTCGTGCGACAGCTGGACTGCGTTACACGCGGGAAGAGAAAAGTGCCGATCGCGATGTCATCTATACCGACGAAAATGGAACGCCCGTAGATGAAGCGTATGACCCGGTTACTGATCCTGGGAACAACTTTTTCGTCCGTGCCAGTCTGCCCGTCCTGGGTATTTTTGAACATGATATTGCTGGAGACAGGGATGTAGATGATTGGTCGCCGACACTGCGTTTATCCTACGACGTCACCGACGATGTAATGCTGTACGCGAGCGCCAGTCGCGCTTTTAAATCGGGCGGTTACAACGAGGCTGGCAATTCCGGTGACGAGCCAGGCGAGTTTGCCCCCGGGGGTTCTCCGGCTAGCTTCGAATTCGACGACGAAGAAGCGGTTTCCTTCGAAGTCGGTGGCAAGATGAGCTTTTTTAACGACCG
>JBCBZV010000136.1:0-10492 GCA_039815155.1 Pseudomonadota bacterium | reverse complement strand
ATCAAGGTAGCACCAGAAGGAACCAGAGCCGCCGCTTCTGCTAAGGAAATCACTTTTGCGGTCTTTAAACTCACCTTACCTCCCAAGGGTGACGTCGAAGCAGTGGGCTCATGCTGCCAGTTCGTACTTCACCGTAAACTTATCCAACACCGCTCGAACACGGTCTCGATCGGCTTCGCTGTCGCCGAGGTTTCCGACGGTGGCCAACATGCCCAATCTCTTGTCATTCACAACCGACAAAGAGAGATTCGAGTCGAGAGGCTGGAGCGCCTCGCCAAGCACACGCTCAATTGCCATCGCTACGAGCGAGGGTTTGAAGATTTTTCCCACCGCGGTAAGCGGCATTTGATCTAGAATCGCGACATGCACGGGCGCCGCTGCTCGTTCGCTAACTCGCTCCTTAGCAAAAGACTGGAGCTCTTCTGCCAGCGCCTCTAAGCTGGCATCGTCAGCCGCCAATTTGAAATCCTCATCGAGAGAGACAAAAGCACAGGGCAACTCCCCTGCGTAGCTGTCCGGCTGACCAACCGCCGCCGCAAGCTCGACTGCAGGGTGCTCTGTCAACACATCCTCGATGCCTTTCGGATCGATGTTGTTACCACCACGAATGATCAAATCCTTGGCGCGACCGGTCATCCAGAAGTAGCCATCCGGATCCTGACGTGCCAGATCGCCCGTTAGAAACCAACCATCGACGAAGAGCCCGTCATTCGCAGACTCTTGCTTGTAACCCATGAACACATTCGGCCCCTTGATGGCGATGACGCCCACTTCGTCGTAGTCGCAGTCGCGCTCGTAGTGACCATTTGCATCTAAAATTACGCACTTCATTTGTTGGTAGGGAGAGCGAATACCAACGGAACCCAAACGCTTTTCCCCGTCCATCGGGTTCGCCGAGCTGGACAGGGTTCCCTCGGTAAGCCCGTAGCCTTCTAGAATGTTCGCGCCGGTCGTTTCTTGAAAACGGCGAAATACTTCCGGGGATATCGGCGCCGCGCCGCAGATAACGTACTTAAGAGAAGAAATATCGATACCATCGAGCGACTTGCTCAACAGCGCGGACACGACGGTCGGCACCGTATTAAACATGGTGCCTTGATAGCGCTCGACGAGCTTCCAAAAGTTATCCAATAGTCCTTTGGTTCGAAAGCCTTTCGCCGTGAGATAAACCGGATGGCCGCCGACCGCGAAGAAGTTGAGGCCCGTGTTGTAGACCGCGTTCACATGAAACAAAGGTAAAGCGCAGATGCCGACGCTTTCTTCAGTTAAGCGGCTAAAGTCCGCTTTAAATGACGCAACGTGGACCTGATTGCGATGACTGATTCGAGCTAGCTTTGGGGTTCCGGTGGTTCCGCCGGTGTGGAAATAGATCCCGACTTCTTCGATATCAATCTCTCGGTCAAAAACCAGTCGATCGGTAGGTTGCGCGGTAAGCGCCTGGGTAAAGGGTTTGATCGGTATCCCGCCAGGAGTCGAGCTCGGAAGGGCCTCGCCTTCGCCTGTGATCGCAAACACCACCTTTAGATCGGGCACTTCGTCTACGATCTGGAGGGTCTTTTCCCAGATATCGAATTCCGAGTTGGGACCAAGGCAAACAAGCGCCTGCGCCTCCGATTCGCGAAGAATGTCACGGAACGCGATCGGCTCAAGCATGTAGTTGATCGGGCCCGCTATCCCGAGCGCTTGCGCGCCCCAGATCGTGTAGTGATTTTCCGGCAGGTTCGGCAGCAGAATTGAGGTCACAGCGCCGATATCAACACCATGGGCCGAGAGCATATTCGCCGTCTGAGTAACCCGTTCAAAGAGCTCTTGGTAGCTAACCGTATAAGGCTCCTCATCGACGGCGCTCGTGTATTGAAACTTAAAGGCGGGGCGCTCCGCGAAGCTTGCCGCGCTTCTCGCCAACAGGTCGTAGGTATTGCGACCACGCCAACGATCCTGATGGGGAACGGTTTCAAACTGCTCAACATCGGCTAGGCAGGTGATTTTCATGCGACGTCAGCCTCCGGTTGCGTACTCGCTAGATTCAGGGAAGACCACGCTTCCGATCGTCCCGCAAGATAGCCACTCCATAAGTTCCATAATCCTCCAACCGAATCGGCACCGAGAACGATGCGGTCCGGTTTCACGAGGAGCGCTTCATTTCGTCCAAGCATATCGGCGAGATAGCCATCAGCATCTTGTGCCACCAGCAGGGAGCCCGCGTTCTCGCTGAGGCTCGCCACGGCAACCCCCATCTCGGCAAACGCTTTTAGGTATTCACGGTTTTCTTCCGATAGATTCTCGCCGTCCCGCAGATACAGGACCGGCACGTAGCCGACCACATCATCGAGACGTTCCGCATCCCCGTCGCCACCACGAACCCAAGGTTCGGGAGCCACGAGACCACCCATTGCTTCGCTGAGAACACCAAATTCAATAATCGGTGGTTTTGGAAACAAAGACTCACCGGCCTGGTCGTGCCCAGCCTTCATTTCCTGATCGCGAATAGCAGCCGCTTCTTCGTCTGTGGCACACACAAGTCGGCCAAGACCGATCGCGTCATGGGTAATCTGGGTGACGTGAGGTCTTCGTTCCAGCTCGAGGGTGTCGAGCAGCCGCTCATCCGCGACACCCTGAACGACCTCATTTAGTTTCCAGGCGAGATTGAAAGCGTCGCGAAAACCAGTGCAGAGACCTTGCCCCAAAAATGGGGGCATCTGGTGTGCCGCGTCGCCGATCATCAGAACGCGCCGATCACGCCACTTTTTGGCGACCAGTCCGTGGAATTGATAGACCGCCTGCCGCTCTAAGGTGACTAACGCAGGGTCTACCCAGTTGGAGATCCATGACAAGATTGATTCTGGTTTGGTGATCTCCTTGCGGTCATCCCCCGGAAGAATCATAAATTCCCATCTATGACGACCGGGACCGGACTGCACGCTGGTAGTCGGTCTAGTGGGATCGCATAGCTGAACGCCCACCTTCGATAGTTCGTTGATACCGTCTGCCAGGCGTACGTCTACTACCAACCAGGGCTCGTCAAAACCAAGGTCGTCCATTGAGGTGTTCAGCGCATGATTGATGTTCCGGCGCACCATGCTGCGACCGCCATCGCAACCTACCAAATAGGAGCAATTCAACGACCGGCGCTCTCCGCTTTCCGACTCAAGCTCTATCGTCACCCTGTCTCGCTCTTGAGCTAGGTCAGTCACGGTCACGCCGAGCGCAACGGTAGCCGATGGGCAATCCGTAAGCTGACTTCGTAGCGCCGTCTCTAGCGAAGGTTGGTGAAAGACTCTGGCCCAAGGGAAACCCGTCGGTGGCAGAACCGGCGGTGGATAGCGCGCAACAATGATCTCCCGCTCGGCGTTGACGAACTCGTAACCGATCGAATCCTGACTTGCGGCACGAAAGGCCTCGCTGACGCCCAGAAAGTTAATCTGACGCTGGACCTCGTGATCCATCGCCACCGCCCTAGGTAGTCGGTAGACCTCTCGATCCCGTTCGAGTACCGCCACACGCAATCCCGCACGCGCACAGAGGATGGCAAGCGCCGCTCCCACCGGCCCCAGGCCTACAATGCCTATATCGACCTGATCCGGGAGGTCGCTCAAAGTTGCGCTGTTCACAGGGCGGCTACGCTCCGTAAGTCGGTTTTTTCTTCAAATTGGTGCTTCTGCATTGATGAACGCATCTCAAGTAGCGGTGGTGGCTCAGCGATCTCGCGACTAAATTCCGGGCGTGCATCTAAATGCTCAAACCAGTGCGCTAAGCGGGGATGCAGTTCAGTAAGCGGATAGCCGGAAACTTTCAAACGATAGACGTAGATGTACCAGGCGATGTCGAGCACACTCAGTGACTCGCCCAGTAGAAACTCGCCCTGAGCCAACATCGATTCTAAGGAATCGAAAGCCTCTTTATATTCGGTAACCGCCTCGGTGATTTGAACGTCGCTAATGCCGTCGTTCTCAGCCATCGCTTTATGAAACGCCAGTTGAATGTCACGCTCTGGATCCGGCTCACCCTTAACGGTACCTGAGCCATTGGCCGCATAGGTCTCGAGCCACTCCGGTGAGCGCGGTTTCACGCCAGGGAAGAAGTAGCGCATAGAGATTGAACGCAGCGCGAGATGCAAGTCATCTTCCTGTTTGAGGAGATGATGCACGGCCTCTTCTCGCTCGGATGGAATCAGACTCGGATCAGGAAACGCTTTTTCTAGATGTTCGAGGATATCGTTACTTTCTATGATGACACGGCCATCGTGGACGAGTACCGGTACCAGGCCTCGGGGGTTAATCCCCATGAACCACTCACCGATATTCTCCCGAGCGGGAATGTCCACAGGGTGAGATTCCCAGGGGATTCCTTTTAAATTCAAAAAGATTCGTACCTTTTGGGAGCAAGAGGAGCCGGCAAAATGAAGCAGGTGCACTCCCTCCCATTCAAGCACCTCCCGCGTCTTCACATCTTCATTCGCTAACATGACCATCTTCCGACTCCTAGCTGGCTCTAATGGGCCTTAACTGGGTTCGCTGCTTTCTGCGCGCTGGCGTTCCGCGCGCAGCTGCCCAAGTTTGTTAATCACCCAGAATTTCGCCTCGCACAGCCAGTCGCAGTCTCGCGGATACAGGTCCATAAGAGTCGCTTTGAGCGCGGGAGGATTTGGGTGGACGACGCCGTTTGCGGCCTTGTACTCGGCATAGCGCTCCTGGAGTTTGGACAAGATCTCCGGTTCCTGTTCGGCCCTGTTCTGCATCTCACCGGGATCAGAACGCAGGTTGTATAGCTCCCAACGACCGTTACTGATCGGGGGCACAATTAGCGATGCCTTCCAGTCACCGTCGCGAAACGCGCGATTGCCGAAAAGCTCAGTACCAAATTGCTCTCTCGGTGTTTCCTCCGCGCCAGACCAAGCAGCACGCAGCGACAAACCGGTTGGAATCTCTTTCCCGGCAAAGAGTTCGCTCTCCCCGGGGTCAACGGCGAACAGCTCGTAGAGAGATGCGGGTATATCGGTGACGTGAGCGATTCCTTGCAAACGCGTGCCGCGCGTGACCGACGGTCCGGCAACGATTAGCGGAGAACGAATTCCACCCTCGGCGACAGAATTCTTGTACAGCTTCCATGGGGTTACAGAAACACTCGCCCACTCCGTGCCCTGCACAGTAAAGTTACCTGGTCGTCCGCGCTGGGCAAGACTGTTGTCCCAATTCTCAGCGAACCACTCGCGCGTCACACCACCGTAAACAAAAGGCGCTGCCGAGCTCGCACCGTTATCGGAAAAGAACACGACGAGTGTATTTGCCAGGTCCCCCTGTTCTTCCAATGCCTGGAAGACTCGTCCGATTTGCTGGTCCATCAGCTCTACCATCGCCGCATAGATTTCCATCGGACGCATATCTTCTTGGCGACGTTCCATCGAGCGTTCAGACCAGACCGGAAGGTGATTGGGAAACCACGATGGAAAACGGGGATAAGGCCAGGTTGCAATCCCCTCGGGCACCAGACCCAACTCGACCTGGCGTTTTAGCCGCGCTTGCCGGGTTGCAACTGGACCTTTGGCGTAGACACCTCGGTACTTTTCCAACCAGGCGTCTGGTACCTGGAGCGGATCATGCGGCGCGGTATAGCTCAAATAGGCGAAAAACGGCTGCGCATCGCGAGGTGCTTCGAGATAGCTGAGCATCTTGTCGGTGAACGCGATAGAAGAATAAAACTCCTCCGGCAAGCGTTGGACTGCCTTACCGTCTTCCACGTAACGGGCGATTTCTTCAGGGCCTATCGGCAGCATGTCTGAAAAATGACTCGCCCCGCCCGTGAGCAAGGAGAAGCTGCGGTCGAAGCCGCGCGCATTCGGGTACTGAGCGGGATCTTCAGCGTCGAGGTGCCACTTACCGGACAGAAAAGTGCGGTAGCCAGACGCTCTCGCCACTTCCGCCAAGGTGACTACGTCCTCGTGGAGTTTGGCCTCAAAGTTTCGCCCGGTCTGGTTCGGCGCTCGAATGCCACCCATCACGCCTACGCCTGCTAGGTGGTTATCCACGCCGGTCATCAGCATTGAGCGTGTCGGCGCGCAGGTTGGCGCTACGTAGAACTGGGTCATCATGACGCCGCGTTCGGCCAGCGAATTCAGGACCGGCGTTCGAATCTCGCCACCAAAGGCACCGATATCAGACCAACCCAAGTCATCCGCCACAATAATAAGTACGTTCGGTTGTTCTTGGGTGTTATCGGACTGCGGCTCAGCGGTTCCTTGGCCTACTGACGCTTGATTCGGCGGTGCTTGAGTCATCCCTTGAGCATCGGCGGTGGGCACGATTGCCACACAGACCAGAGCGATAAGCGCCAACAGAAGCGATGTACGGCGCGACGAGTCAACCGGTTCCGCCGCGCAGGCATGCGGTACTCGTTCACTAGTCAAAGTTTCTGGAGTCTCTGTAAAGAACCTGCTAATCGTGCTGCTCATTGTGCTGCCAGTTTCATTATTTATTTTTTGTGTAAAGCTCCGACTACATTTTCTTGTAGCACTTTCTTTACATTGGCACTGGTGCTTCGAGCGCGAGGCGGTTATCGTCTGAGAAAAATTGGCAAGATAAGCTAAAATAGACATATAACTTACGCGCAAACAAAATATATGCTTGCATAATTTGTGTGTCAACATATTTAATAGGCAGGGGGCAGATCTGCGGGGAAACCTCCACTGCTATCAGAGGACAAGGCCATGGCATCCACCGTCGTTGAAAAGCGGACAAAACGCAGACCCCAAGAACGTGCGGAAATAACGCGGAAGCGTTTGCTTGACGTAGCCGTCCGTCTCTTTTCCGAGAAGGCCTACGATGCGGTGACCCTACGAGAAATCGAAATTACTGCTGGGGTCCAGCGAAATTTGGCGAGCTATCATTTCGGTGACAAGAAAGCCCTCTGGCGCGCAGCCGCATCGAATTTGTTTGATGAGCTTCAGTTGTTTTCCGAACCGCGCCTCGAACTGCTGAAAGACCTTGCTCCCCGTGACCGAATAGCGCTGATGCTGCGCACCCTCGTACGCTTTTCATCGAAACGACCAGAACTGCATCGATTGATGCTTCAGGAAGGAAAGGCAGACAGCTGGCGTCTACGCTGGCTTACGCAAAACTACGTAAAGCCGGCAAAAGCTGCGTTAAAGGCGATGGTTCAGGACGATTTGGACCTTAGCGATCGGGAATTTGTGTTCTGGTACTACCTGTATATCGGCGCAGGCACAACGATGTACACAATGGCTCCAGAGGTCAAAGACGTACACGGCATCGATGTGACCGAACCGGGGGTGATTGAAGAACACGCCAATATGCTGGTGGAGTTTTTGCTGCCAGTAGCACGCTCAATCAAGGAAAAAAACGCGGCTTAGTTTCACTCTACAAAGATCACGTCATCGACAGCGTTGGGCAGACGCGAACCGCCCCAAAGCATAACCATAGCTGCTGATAATAAAGATAAGAGGAGCATCATTACCGTGGACAGACTGACCTGTGACATTGCCGATGGCATCTGCAAGATCACCCTTGATGATGGCAAGGTGAACTGCCTCTCGCCGGGGATGATCGGAGAGATCAACAGTGCCTTAGATGCGGCTGAGGAAGCGGGAGCCGCGGTCTTACTCACCGGTCGAGAGGGCAAGTTTTCCGCCGGCTATGACCTTCGCGAATTTGAAAAGAGTCGGGAAGCCGGTATCGCTATGGCGAAAGCCGGCGGAGCGCTGGCACTCCGGGTCTTTGCTTTTCCTAGACCCGTGGTGGTTGCCAGCACCGGTCACGCGATCGCAGCAGGGTGCTTTCTTATGTGTGCTGCGCACTTTCGTCTTGCGACACAAGGGCCTTTCAAGATCGGAGCGAACGAAGTGGCTATTGGCATGGCTGTTCCGCGCTGGAGCACAGAATTACTTCGCCATCGCCTTTCGCCGAGATTTCTGACGGACGCACTCCTAAGCTCTCGACTGTTTTCACCGGATGACGCACTCGTGGCGGGCTACGTGGATCAAGTCTGCGAAGCTGACGCGCTTCTCGACGCCGCGATGAGTAAGGTCCGACAACTGGCAGACTTACCGGCCGATGGCTTTAAGGAAACGGCGAACCGCTTACGGAGTTCGGTTCACGAGCGTGCCTCTGCTGGTTTACTGGCGGATTACGGTACCTAGATACAAAAAACTTAAGCGATGATTCCGCTGGATTTTACCCACGACCCGGATACACGCAGTTGGGTTGAGAGCGCCAACGATCCCGGTGCGGACTTTCCAATCCAGAATCTGCCCTTCGCCGTGTTCCGTCCCCAGGGCGCTGACGCCGCCTTTCGCTGCGGCGTCGCGATCGGTGATCAGATCATCGACCTCCCTATGCTGGCCGAGATCGAAGGTCTTTCCGCTTCACTTCACACCCTTGCCAAACTCGCCGCCAAAGATTCGCTTGCACCAATAATGCGCTTGGGGGCCGACGGCTGGCGAACACTGAGACACGATTTGTTCCGACTGTTAACCCTAGACAGCGCCTTCAAAAAGCCGATCCAGGGCTGCCTGCTAGACCAGGCTTCTGTCGAGTATGCCCTACCCTGTACGGTCGGCGACTTCACGGACTTTTATACGTCCGTTCACCATGCGAGAAAAACGGCCCAGGCCTTAAAACCGGGCAGCGAACCACCAGCGAACTTCTTTTCCATGCCGATGGCCTATCACGGGCGTTCCTCCACGGTTCGACCGGGCGGGGGTGACGTCAATCGTCCCCAAGGTCAGCGCTGGGATAAGAAAGACAACCGGGTGATTTACGGACCTAGCACACGCCTAGATTATGAAGTAGAACTGGGCATGCTGCTGGGAGTAGGACACGAAGGCGCTCCACCTCTTACCGTTGATGAAGCGGAGCAGCATATTTTTGGTGTGTGCTTGCTGAATGACTGGTCTGCGCGAGATTTTCAGGCATGGGAGGGACGACCGCTTGGCCCCTTTCTCGCTAAAAACTTTGCAACGACCTTGTCTCCCTGGATCGTTACCCTAGACGCCCTGCGACCCTATCGTTGCGCAATGCTTCGAGAGTCGGCACCCCATCCGGTGCCGGAGTATCTCGACAGCAAATTCAATAGTCAGCATGGCGCCTATCCGATTCAGATCACGCTGGCCCTGGAGTCCGCGAATATGCGTAAGCAAGGGATTGCGCCTCAGACTCTTGCCAACGTGAACTTCACGGACGGTCAGTGGACGCTCGCACAAATGGTGACCCATCACACGGCGAATGGCTGCTCGCTCCGAGCTGGAGACCTGCTGGGAACCGGAACAATCTCCGGCGCGGGCCAGCATGAATCCGGTTGCCTCCTAGAGCTCACGAAGAATGGAAAAGCACCTGTCGCGCTGAACTCAGGAGAGGAAAGAGTCTACCTGGAGGACGGAGATCGAGTCATCATGCAGGCACAGTGCACAGCGCCAGACAGACGTCGAATTGGCTTTGGCACCCTCTCCGATACGGTTGTGGCTCCGATACCGTTACGGCCGCTTGGCAAGTAAGCACATGAGCGGGCAGAGCAGCGCCCAGACTAAGCCTTCTCGCAGTCTTCTCTCAGTTTTCTATCAGGCTGGTGGCAGCTTGATTCCCCGTGCCTCCCGAGCAGCTTTCTCACGTGCCATCGCCCTTAGATAAGAAGGCCACTGCTCTACGCGAGCCGCGTGCTCGATAACGCTTGCATAGTCACTCAAGGGAAAACCGGCGGTCTCGGCGAGCCCGTAACACCAGCGCAGATAGACATCGACGATTGACCAATCATCGCCATACCACCATGGACCTTTCTCCAACTTCGCACTGAGCATCTCCATGACACCGTGCATATACTTCGTACCATTCGCTTTTATGCTGTCCGGATCGCTTTCGCTAAAGCGGATCGGCATGCGGATCATTCTGGTGTAGATGTGTACGGAGCCGCTGCAGAAAAACAAATCAGATAAAACTTCTGCTCGTCCGAAGGGCACGCTCCCCGCCGGTAGCAACTTAGCCTCCGGGACGAGAAAATCGATATAGCTCAAAATTGCAGCGTTTTCCGTGAGGATGCTTTCACCCATCTTCAAAGTGGGCACCTTGCCTGCCGGATTAATCTTCAGGTATTCGGGGGATCGCTGCTCCCCCTCCATGATATTGATCACCGTGTCCGCATAGGTAAGACCCGCTTCCTCAAGTGCCGTCATCGTTACCCGCGAGCACGCTCCGGGCATGTGGAAAAGAGTCATTTCTGCCATCAGTGTTCTTCCTCCGGTAGGTAGCGATTGGCTAAGCGTGAGTTACCGCGTTCGCGGACGCAGGGTGAGACCTTCCCCAAAGCGCGGTCTCTTATGATCTAGCCGATAAATGAAGCGCCGTGGTCCTCAACGACCGTGTTCTCAATCGCGCCAACGCCGTCGATTTCGACTTTCACTTTTTGCCCCGCAGTCAACCAGGGACGCCCAGGACGAAACAGGGCAACACCCGCTGAGGTTCCGGTAGCAATGACATCACCAACTTCT
>JBCBZV010000177.1:0-6680 GCA_039815155.1 Pseudomonadota bacterium | reverse complement strand
GGCTCTTACGGTGTTTTTAGCAAATTCTATCTCCTCTTCAGTTGGAGTGTAATCATCAACAGTACCTCCAAAATCATCTTGTACTCTAAAGTCTCCTGCTTTGGCTTTTTTTAATACGGCATGGGTAAACTGACCATTGAAGACCATCATAGAAACTTCACCTTCAGAAACAATACGATGCTGAAATGGCTGCATCAACATGGCTTCATTGGCAATTAATTCTTTATAGAGGCCCTCATAATTTGCTCTGTTTTCTTCATTTAATTTATAGGTATGTCTACCTCCGCCAGATACACAAGGCTCATCACAATAGGTAAGTCGGAAAACTGACGAACTTCTTTGCAAATGGTGATGCCATCCATCCCAGGTAGCATGAGATCCAGCATGAGCAAATCTGGTGGTGTGTCTTTCACTAGGCGGACTACGTTCGTGCCTTCATGGAGTACATCGGTCTCGTAACCGGCCGCACGAAGATAGTCGCGAAGCACAAACGCAATCTTCTCTTCGTCTTCAACAATCAAGATTCGTTCTGCCATGGAATTTATACTCGTTACGCTGTTGAATCGATGGCGCGCTAGGCTGCCAGCGGTAGCCGGACTTGAACCTTCAGCCCGCCCAAGGCACTCGCTTTCGCTTGAATCCCTCCCTGATGCGCCTCTACGATATTTTTGCAAATTGCCAGGCCGAGGCCTGCACCGCCTTTACGTCGATTTCGCGACTCATCATTGCGATAAAGTGGCTCAAACAAAGCTTCAAACTCACTGGAGTCCACACCAGGGGAGGAGTCCTCGATTTGGATGAGCGCTGACTCATCTGTGTGCGTTAGAGAGATTTTGATTTCTCCCGGAGCGTCGGTGTAGGCGACGGCGTTTCCGATAAGGTTCAAAAAGAGCTGATCTAGCCGCGCCTCGTCCGCTCGGATGGAGACTTCTTCTCCGATCGAGACGGTCAAGCGATGCCCTGCGTCCGAGACTCGGCTTTCATTATCTTTTGCGATCTGACGCAAAAACTCGCTCAGTTCCAGTGTCGAGAATTCGTATCGCAAGCCTCCGGCGTCTGACAAAGATAATTGGTAGAGATCGTCCACTAATTTTTTGAGCCGTTGGACTTCTTGGTCAATGGAGTCGATTTGTAATTTATCGAGCGGGCGTATGCCGTCTTTGACCGTATCAACTTCGCCGGCCAAAGACGTTAGCGGAGTGCGCAATTCGTGAGAGATATCCATAAGCCATCGCTGGCGTGATTCGCGGTTTTTTTCAAGGCGACTGGCCAGGGTGTCGATATCTCGCATGATCAGCCCGAGCTCATCACTGGGCGCATCGGTAAAACGTACACCGTAGTCTCCTGCTGAAAGGGCCTGGATGTTACCGGCAATTCGGCGCATGGGTTTTAGTAGCGTGCGTGCAAACACGAGAGACATGGCTAACGCGATGATCGAAGCGGCGATGGATACGAGTCCTAGTGATTGAATCTGTCGCTTGAGGAACAATGCGCCATCGGTAGGAATAACCGGATGGCTGGTGACCAGGCGTACGATGCTGCCATCGCCCAGTGTGAGTTCACTCTCGATATCTCGGTGGTCTGGTAAGTCGGAATCTAGCCCGTAGATAAGGGCCCCAGATCTATCATAGATGCGAAGACTGGGTATATCTCGGACGCTACGACGTCGTAGCGGCGGCTGCATTACCGAAGCGGGCGGGCCGGGAGGCCGTTCCGCCCGGTTGATGCGCAGTTGCTCAAGGCGCAGCAAGCGACGAAAACGAAAGGAATCGAGTCCCTCCCAAGTCGAGCCATTGTCGTTGTAGCTTTCTACGAGCACGCTTGCGACTCGTTCGTGATAAAGCTGCGCCGCGTCTTCTAAATAACGCTCAAAATTATTTTTGAAGGCCAGCTGAATAAACCATAGAGCTCCTGCAAGCACGCTGATCACGGCCAAAAACAGCCAAAGACTTAACTTCCGAGACAGAGAAAACTTCATCGTTTACGCGGGCAAATGTACAGCGCCCTATTGAAACCGTATGGCTTCCAATAGGAAACCCCGCTGAGACTTCATTCGCATGGTTTAGCGCCTTTCTATCGCCGCTCTGCACAGAATCTCCACGCTTCATACCTACACTGCCTCAATTCTGTCCTTTGAGATTAGCCATGAAAACCTTTGCGTTCGCGATCACTCCGACGGCGTTGAAGACCCGCTTTGCCCAAATCTTTTTACTTTTGTGTACTTTGCTCGTCGGCGCTTGTGATGACGGAGGTAGCAGCTCAAGCGATAGCGACGAGAGCAGTGGTCGGAGTCTACGTCTCGTAAATGCGGTCGTTGGCTCCGTATCGATAGGGTGGGAAATCAGCGAGTCAGACCAAGGCTCAGTTAGCTATGGTCGCGCAAGTAATGCTATCTCGATCATCGACGGTGAGAAGCCTCTCACCTTCTATCAGGTACAGGCGGACGGCGATCTAGATTACTTTGATCTCGCCTTCGATTTCGATTTGGAGGGAGATACGGATGTACTGATTGTTCTCTACGGCACACTCGAAACTATCGACTACCTGATCATCGAAGAAGAAACCTTCGACTTAGATGAGGACGCGGGACGTGTAGGCCTGCTTAATCTGAGTTCTACCTTTCCATCGCTTGATCTTTACCTAACCGACGAGGAGGACGGATTGTTTGCGGCAACTCCGCTTGTCGCCAGCGACTTTGCTCTGTTTTCTGGTGTTGAAACGTTTAACGAGGGTGACTTCGAGCTTGAACTGACTGCGACCGGAGAGAAAACAGTTGTGTTTGATGCGGGCACAGTATCGGTCGACGAGGATCGAAATCACTTTTATCTGGTGATGGACTTTTCTAGCAACAGTCAGTCGCTAATCTTGTTGGAGGTCGTGGGCAGTCAAGCGAGCCGACAACTCGTCAATGAGGAATCGGTCGGTTACCTGCGCTTTTTTAACGGCATCGCCGACTATCCAGCGGTCGACGTGTATCTGGGCAGCACCTCGGGAACGCCTCTGTTCGAAAGCCAGAGCTTTCAGCAGATGACCGCGCACCTGGAGCTAGATCCCGGAACCTACAACGTCAATATCACTCCGACTGGCATCACCGATACCTTTTACTTTGAAGGGCAAATCAACATCGTATCTGGTTCGTACAACACTCTATTTGTCGCCGGCAGTGCTCTGGATGACGATGTTGGCGGCAATCTGCTTGTCGATGAAGTTCGACCCATCGATACTGGTGCGTTGGTGAGCTTCGTCAATGCATCTCCAAGCAATGAGTCTGTCGATGTCTACTTGCTCCTGCCAGGGCAACCGATCAGTGATTCGGTACCCATTGTCTCGGCCTTGAATCCCTTTCTAAGTTTCGACTTTGAGCAGGAGGCGGGGGAGTTTCAGCTATCGCTGATTCAGAGCTCAAACGACGCAGTAATCTTGAGCCCGATACCCATAGAGTTCGACGTTGGTGAGGTAGTCGAAATTTTCTTCACCGATGCGGAGGGAGGCGGCACGCCGGGTGAGATAACGGTAATTCAGACCGATATAGAGTGATCGCAGCCTGCGGATGATGGCGCACGCGGCTTCGCCGGAAACCATCTGCTCGCGAACGCCATAGCTGAAAAATGCCGCCAATTACCGCCGTTCTCCCAACGAATTGCACAGAATCTCCACGATGGTTCGCTAAGCTGCATTGCGTTATTAAGTGAGTAGGCAAAATCCAATGAATATCCGCATCCATACGTATCGCTATCGCAGCTTCCGTTGGTCTCAAATCGTGAGTAGAGGACTCAGTGCCGCGGGAGTGCTAATCATCGGTATTGCGCTGGTTAATGGGAGTGACACAGAGACGCCCTTTAAAAAACCGATTCGGGCGCTTGTCGAACACTCAACGCAGATCGAGTCCCGCTGAAGCCCAACTTTCCGCTGAAAGCGACGTTAGCAAAATGATCGTAAAGGCGATCAACAGAAGGATCGCGAACATCGCCGGTGGTCGTTGAGCTGGGCTACTGGTCGCAACCTGAGCTTCCGTGCCGTTAGCCTGCATTTGAGTTTTGAATAAGAAAGTGACGGTGTACGCTACAAATAAGCAGGAAAGTAGTCCGGTCACATTCCACCACATCCAAAATAGCTGCGGATGAAATTTCCATAAGCCCACGTTCAATATTGCTCCCGCGAGGAGTCCGGAACTTGCTCCCAAAGAAGACACTCGCTGGCTGGTAATCGCGAGAAGAAATACGCCCAAGATCGGTCCGAACAATGCGGAGCCCACCTTATTAATCGCCTCAATGACCGTCGGTGCAATAGCGCCTGCAAATAGAGAGGTAAACAGAATCAGCACCCCCCAAAACAATGACGTAGCTCTTGCCCAAGTTAGCTGAGCAGACGGATGTTTTGGTTTAATGCCAATGCTGTTTAGGTCGCTCAGCGTTGTCGCTGACAGCGAGTTTACGGCGGAGCTCAACGACGACATGGCCGCCGACATAATTGCCACCAGCAATAGACCAATAGCCCCGTGTGGTAGGTATTCGATAACAAACAGGGGCATCAGGTAGTCGGGTTTGTCCGCAGGAATGCGGGCTAGCAGCACCGGATCTTTCTGCGCGATGTAGCCCACCAATAATCCAACTACGCAGTAAAGCAGCACCAGCGGAAAGCGCAGCAAGCCATTGGCCAATAGAAGCTTTTGTGCATCACGCAAGGAGCGCGCTGAAAGTATGCGCTGGGCTTCAGACTGGTCGCAGCCATAATAGGATGCGTAAAGCACCACACCACCAATCAACATCGGCCAAAAGCCGTCTCCTTCCAGACCCAACGAGGAGAAGTTGATTGCGACCATTCGCTCGCTCGCGATGCCCGCGAGCGCAGTGCCTAGACTTCCGGCGCTAGCGAGTGCACAAGCTCCGACTAGAAGCAGACCGATGAATATAAGGATCATCTGCAGCGCGTCGCCATAGACCACTGCGCGCATGCCTCCGGCGCTTGCGTAAAGCAAGGTAATTACGCCAACCCACAGAATCGCTTGCCAGTGACTTATACCGAGAACTGCATCAAGGATAAGCGCCATCGCATACACCATAATCCCGGTCGAGAAAGAGCGTACTAGCTGGAAAGACAGGCTCACTAAGAGCCGAGTTCTCAGGTCGAAACGATTCTCTAAAAACGCATAAATGCTAACGGCGCCGGCGCGATAGAGTGCGGGGGTAACCAGAAAAATTAGCAGGATCATCGCCAAGGGTAGGGCCAGTTCGTAGCTCAACCACTTGAGCCCTCCACCTTCGCGCAAGCCTACGAAAGCGGGCGCGGAAATGAAGCTGATCGCAGACAGCTGCGTAGCCATAGTTGACAGCGTTAGCGGCACCCAGCTGATCGTTCTACCTGCCAGGTAGTAGTCTTTTTCACTACGCTGTTGGCGGAGCGCATAGCCAAGCAGGAGGAGACCTATCAAATAGATCGCGACTACGAAGGTGTCCAAACCATTCACGATAAGAGTATCCGCAATTCGGAGGTTTGCCAGAAGTTAAAAAGAAGTGCCCGGACCTTAGCGTCTGCCCATCACGGGCACAACGCCAGCAGCAAAGACAGCTAGCTTAATCGAACGCTGTCGATAGCTCGCACAGAGTCTGCGATCAGCTTGGGGCCCTGATAGATAAAGCCCGTATAGACCTGGACGAGATCAGCGCCGAGTTGGATTTTTCTGGCGGCGTCTTCCCCGCTGTTGATGCCGCCTACGCCGATAATGGCGACGCTGCTACGTACTGTTTCTGCTACTGCTTTCAGAACTCGATCCGCGTCATCGCGGACGGGCACGCCACTGAGCCCGCCTTGTTCTCGCGCGTATTTTTCGCCGTCGACCGCTGCCCGCTCCACGGTTGTATTACTGACGATGACGCCGTCGATGCCTTGCTCTTTTATTGTGGACGCCGTCTTCGCAGCGGTTTCGTTGTCCATATCTGGGGCTATTTTGACAGTGAGCGGCACATATTTATCATGCTGATGATGGAGAGCGCCTTGCTCTCGTTTGAGACCTGCTAGCAGATGCTTAAGCTGATCTTCTTGCTGTAAATTACGCAGGCCTGGCGTGTTGGGTGATGAAATATTTACTGTTACGTAGGAGGCCAGCGAATACACGTTGCGTAAGCACTTCAGGTAATCGTTGAGCGCTTCACCTTCGCCGGTTGTCTTGTTCTTACCGATGTTAATTCCGAGTACGCCCTCGAAGTTAGCCAAGGCCACACGACGAGCTAAGGCCTGGACACCGTCATTATTGAACCCCATCCGGTTAATGATGGCCTGCTTAGCCGAGAGCCGAAACATCCGCGGTTTCGGATTACCTGGTTGCGCTAGCGGTGTGACCGTGCCTACCTCGATGAATCCAAAGCCAAGCGCCGCGAGCCCGTCTAGGTAGCGGGCATCTTTATCTAAGCCAGCTGCTAAGCCCACCGGATTCGGAAAGCGAATACCCATCACCTCAACGGGCGTATTGGACACTTTTGGCGCGAGCAGGCTGCTCAAATGAACCTTGTTGAGAGCTCTTAGGGAGCCCAGTGAGAGGTCGTGGGCCGTTTCGGCCGGGATTTTTGTGAAAGGTATCGATGCAGGTTCCAACGAGATCGTCCGGATTGAAGCCTGGATAGGCGGCGAGGAACTCATCGCGGTAGTCGTTTACAAGCGTTCTTGTGGCGGCATTGGCGTAG
>JBCBZV010000172.1:0-7149 GCA_039815155.1 Pseudomonadota bacterium | reverse complement strand
CCCTCGGGGACGGACCCCCGGGCCACTCCGAGGACGTTTTCGGGGCTGACTGGGAGTTGCCGACTTCTCGCGGCGTTTTGGCCTTTGAGCCGGTCATTGCTGGCGGTTCGTGGACTGCATTGCTTTATTATCTCGGAAGGCTAGGTGTATTGCTAACTGGGCGCTAGCAAAAAGCGTTTGAGTGAGCGCCGAACTCTTACTTGCGGTTCTTCTCTACGGGCTTGGGTCATTAGGCTTGGGATAGCTCTGCTCGGCCGAGGAAAATGCTTTCCCAGCCGTCCGTCTAGGTTTACAGTGATCCGACTCCAGAATGTCATGGAAGTCTCCGATGAAGTACCTCGATACCAGCGTTTATCGCGGCCCTAACGTTTACGCGCTGTTCCCGGTGATCCGCCACAGTGTTGATCTAGGCAAGCTCGAAGACTGGCCGACTGCACGCATTGGTGAGGCATTTG
This sequence comes from Pseudomonadota bacterium, assembly GCA_039815155.1. GTDB lineage: Bacteria > Pseudomonadota > Gammaproteobacteria > Pseudomonadales > Halieaceae > Congregibacter. Next base: position 6,694 of record JBCBZV010000172.1, on the reverse strand, counting down.
TAGACGCCTTAGTGGCGGCTCTTCCGGGTCTTGCAGAACACGGCTGTTCCTACCGTGAGGCAGGCGGTTTGATTCGCCGCATGAAAGAGGATGAAGGCACCTGGCTGGGTCATGTACTGGAACACGTCGTTCTTGAGCTGCAGAGTGTTGCCGGTTACGACGTCACTTTTGGCAAGACTCGCTCCACTGACGAGCACGGTGTCTATGACATGGTGTTTGAATTCGAAGAAGAGTTTGCAGGTTTGGAAGCGGCGAGCTTAGGGCTGGATCTTCTGCATTCGCTGCTTCCAGATGATCTCCGCCCAAAAGATACCCCTCGCGACTTTGACTTTGAGCAAGAGCGCGACGATTTTATTCGCGCCTGCCAGTCTCGCTCTTTAGGGCCAAGTACATCTTCGCTGGTGAAGGAAGCGGAAGCCCGCGGGGTTCCCTGGATTCGTCTCAACGAGCACAGCCTCATCCAGCTGGGTCATGGACGCTACCAAAAACGCTTGCAGGCAACGATAACCAGCGAGACGCCGCACATCTCCGTTGAACTTGCCTCGGAGAAAGATGAGACCAACCGCATCCTTGGTGACCTAGGACTGCCCGTGCCACGACAAGCGCTGGTTTATCGCCTTCGACGGGCCATCGGTGCCGCCGAGCGAATCGGATTCCCTGTAGTCCTCAAACCTCTGAATGCAAATCACGGGAGAGGCGTGACCACCGATATCCAGAGCGAGGAACAGCTTGAGAAGGCCTACGACAAGGCGAAAGAGCACAGCGACGGCGTGATCGTAGAAACGTTCCTAGAGGGACTGGATCACCGGCTGCTGGTAGTAGACGGCAAGCTCGTGGCCGCCGCAAAGCGGGTTCCGGCGCACGTGCTAGGCGATGGAAAATCGACCGTAGAAGAGTTGGTAGATCGGGTAAATGAAGACCCGCGTCGCGGTGTGGGTCATGAAAAGGTGCTCACTAGGATCTCGCTCGATCCGGCGGCGGAGCGCATGCTGGCCCAGCGCGGGATGGACAAGCAAAGTGTGCCTGACGATGGCGACGAGGTTTATCTACAGCCGACAGCCAATCTGAGTACCGGTGGTACCGCGGTTGATGTGACCGATGTGATTCATCCAGATAACCGCACAATGGCGGAGCGTGCAATCCTTGCCCTGGGGCTTGATGTGGGCGGGGTCGACTTTATCACTACCGATATCACTCGGTCCTACCGGGAAGTGGGCGGTGGTATTTGTGAGTGCAACGCCGCGCCGGGTTTTCGCATGCATGTGGCGCCGTCGGAAGGCGAAGCAAGAAACGTCTCCGGTCCCGTGATCGATATGTTGTTTCCGGAGGGAAGCCCTTCTCGTATACCGCTTGCTGCGATCACTGGGACGAACGGGAAAACCACAACCTCCCGAATGCTGGCTCATATCTTGAAGATGTCCGGCCATACCGTTGGTCAGACGAGTACCGATGGTGTCTACATAGATGGCAACCTATCGGTCGCCGGTGACATGACCGGTCCGACGGCGGCGCAGATCGTGCTGCGAGATCCATCCGTAGACGCAGCCGTGATGGAGACGGCGCGCGGAGGGATTCTGCGCAGCGGTTTGGGTTACCAGCGCGCTAATGTATCCGCGTGCCTGAACATTGCTGCCGATCACTTGGGTCAGAAAGGCGTGGATACGCTCGAAGACCTTGCAGAGGTCAAGCGAGTCGTAGTTGAAGTGGCAGAAGACGCGGCAGTTTTGAATGCGGATGATCCCCACTGCTTGCAAATGGCGGACCACTGCACCGCCGACAAACTTTGCTATGTGACCATGAACCGCTCCCATCCATTGGTGCGCGAACATATTAAAGCCGGAGGTACGGCCCTGGTTTTGGAGCAGGGTATCAACGGCAACATGATCACCCTATACGACGAGCAAGGGCATAATCTGCCGCTGCTATGGGCGCATCTGATACCGGCTACGCTAGAGGGGCGGGCGCTCCACAATGTCCAGAATGCGATGTTCGCTGCGGCCTTGGCTTATCATATGAACGTGAGCTTGGAGAACATCCGCCACGGCTTGCGCACCTTTGATTCGACCTTCTTCCAGTCCCCCGGTCGCCTCAACGTCTACGACGAACATCCGTTCAAAGTCATACTCGACTATGCGCACAATCCCGCTGCGGTAAAAATGGTCTGCGACGTGGCGGATCGCTACGACGTGAGCGGTCGGAAGACAGTGGTGCTCACTATGCCCGGAGATCGCCGCGACGAAGATGTGCTCGAGGTTGCGCGAATCGCGGCGGGTCGTTTTGATCACTACATCTGTCGTCGAGACGATAATCTGCGCAGTCGAGAGCCACGGGAAATTCCCGAATTGCTGCGCAAAGGTCTTCTGGATGCGGGAGTAGATGATTCCCAGATCGAGATAATCGAAAACGAAGTAGAAGCCGTTAGCGGTGCCTTGGAGCGCGCTCGCGCGGGTGACTTGATCCTTGCGCTCGCGGATAACGTGACTCGCTCCTGGAAGCAAATTATTTACTTCCAGCCAGACGAAGAGGTTGGCGCACAGCAGCCAGATCGCCCCGTAGTCGATATTCCGGCCGAATATGTGGGCGGCTTTTCCTTCGATGAAGACATGGAGTTGATTCGCGACGAACGAGGGGTACGACTAGCTCGAGAGAGTGACGATTAGTCAGCGCTTAGCGCTGCAATTCACATCCCTTAGAAATGTCTCGATTCGTTCCAAGAAAGTTCGAAGTAATGACACCTCGCGGGTTTAGCGTTTTGCTTTTGCCGCGCCTACCACGTCATCGGTGTGCTTTTGCTGGCTATCCCTCATTCCGCCGAGCTGCAACCGCGTTGCATGCCTACGAAGAACTGGTCTCTAGGTCTTGTGCGGCGTGCTCGGCTAGCGGTGATCGATTGGGGTTGCCATGCGCATCTTAGATTCAAGACGCCTTACTGGCGCCAGCCTATTTTTGGATCGACCCGGTGCGGTACTCGACATCGCTGTCGATGAGGATTCGCGCGACCTGCTGGTTGAAGCCTGGAAAAAGAATGCCAGACGTCTTTTTAGCGAGCTTGAATGGCCGGACGAGATTTTGAACTGTCGACCGATGGATGATGGTGTAAGCCTCGCTCTCTCTGGCCCGGCCGATGGCTTATACACCGCCACCGAAGTCAACGAAGCCGCCTTTGAAGCGGCAAGAGACTGGATGGAGGGCAGCCAAAGGCACCTCCTTCAGCGAGTTGCTCGTGCTTTGCGAGAAGAGTATCGCGATGAAGAAAGACCGCGCCTGCAGCGCTTGCTACGGGAAGCAAAACGCGAGTCTGTGCCGGTGCTGCTAGACGAGGATGAAGTCACTCTGGGTATGGGGCAGCACAGCCAAACTTGGGATCTTTACGAGGTACCTCATCCAGATGACGTGCAGTGGCGACGGCTCAAGGCTATTCCTACGGCGCTGGTCACCGGTACCAATGGTAAGACAACGACCACACGTTTACTGGCGTCTATCGCGCGTGCAGCAGGCAAAGTCGCTGGGGTTAGCTCAACGGACTGGCTTGCCATGGGTGATGAGCTGTTAGATCGAGATGACTATGCGGGACCCGGTGGAGCTCGTATTGTGCTGCGTGATAAGCGCTGCGAGCTGGCGATTCTTGAGACCGCCCGCGGCGGTCTGCTGCGTCGCGGACTGGCTGTCGATCACGCCGACGTCGCGTTAATTACGAACATTGCGGCGGACCACTTGGGCGACTTTGGTGTGCACACTATGGAAGACCTCGCCGATGTGAAGTGGTCCGTTACGCGGGCGCTGCACGGTAAAGCGACATTAGTTTTGAATGCGGAAGATCCACTGCTGATGAGCCGTGCCGCGCGTTGGGAGAAAGCGCTGGTGCTCTTTTCTTTATCACCGAGATGCGCGTCTTATAGACAGCACATTAAGGCTGGAGGTATTGGCTATACGGTCCGTGGCGGTCGTATTGAAAGACAGCAAGGAGACGATCGTGCAACGGTCGTAGCCGTGAAGAAGATACCGCTTACCTATGACGGAGCGGCTAAACATAACGTCGCCAACGCGCTGGCGGCGGCAGCCGTTGCCGATAGCCTAGGCTTAGCAAAGAGCGCAATTAAAAAAGGTCTCGTCGCCCTGTCCAACGAAGACAACCCGGGTAGGGCAAACCTGTTTGAGGTCAACGGCGTCTCAGTGCTATTGGATTTCGCTCATAATCCAGCGGGCTTCGAAGCGCTCGCACCGATGATCAATACCTTGGCCGTAAAGCGGAGAGTGTTGATAACCGGTCAGGCTGGTGATCGCAGCGATGCGGATATTCGCGAGTTTGCCGAGGTGTCTGCGGCGGTAAAGTTTGACCGAGTCATTATTAAGCGCATGGACGGGCACGCGCGCGGTCGCGCGCTTGGGGAAGTAGCGCGTCTAATGAAGGAGAGCTTTGAGGCTCAGGGGTTTTCTCCTCGACAGCTTAGTGAAAAGAAAACCGAGCTTGACGCGGTTCGCGCTGCTCTCCGCTGGTCTAAGGCAGGCGATTTGATCGTGCTTCTGTCTCATGAGCAGCGCGATAAGACATACGAATACATTCGACAACGAGCGAGTTGATGTGGACGCGCTGACACTCATCACAGATGTCGATTTTTATGCTCCCGATTCGTTGGGGCATCGCGATGTGCTCATCGCGGGCGGCGAGATTCTGGCCATTGAGGCTCCGGGCTCGATCAGCTTAGATGCCAAAGTGATCGATGGGTCAGCTAAACGCATGATGCCCGGTCTCGTAGATGCGTTGACCCATCCCTGTGGCGGCGGTGGCGAGGGCGGTTTCGCTAATCGCACGGATGAAGTGTCTGTCGCTAGCTTCGCCAGAGCTGGCGTGACGGCGCCGATTGCGGCTCTGGGTACCGACTCTTTAGGACGCAGCCTCGAGGTGCTTTATGGCACGGTGATGAGCCTGCGTGCCCAGGGCCTACGCGCTTATATGTATACCGGTGCGTACCGCGTACCCGCGCCTACGTTAACCGGTGATCTGGCGAAAGATCTCTATTTTGTAGAGCCGATAATCGGCGTGGGTGAAGTCGCGATCGCCGATCATCGTGGAACTCAACCGACCGTTGATGAGCTTCGTCGGCTTGCCGCCGAGTGTAATCTGGCCGGGGTTCTCCTTGGGTACGGCGGGGTCGTATTCGTGCACGTCGGTGACGGAAGCAGCCGGCTCCAGTTGCTGCGTGACGTCGTCAGTGAGAGTGATTTACCGATTACTGCTCTATACCCCACTCACGTTAACCGTTGCAGAGAGCTTCTTGATGAAGCCGCCCAATGGACCCAACACGGTGGCTTCGTCGACATAACGGTCTCTACTACCCCTGAACTAATCGCCGCGGGTGATGTACCAGCGCTCGAAGCCCTCCGCCATCTATTATCCGCAGGGGCGTCAGCGGAACGCATTACGTTCTCATCCGATGCGGGTGGATCGCTGCCGCTCTACGTCGATGGTGAATTTGGGGGATTGAAGGCGGCAACGCCAGATTGTCTTCTTAACTTGTTGGCGGACGTAGCCACCAGCGAACCGGAGCTTTTCCCAGTGGTACTAGCGGGGATGAGCAAGAATCCGGCTAACGCGCTGAAAATGCCCGGCCTTGGGCGCTTGGAGCGAGGCGGCCAAGCCGATTTCTTGCTGGTCGATGCAGCGAGTACGGAACTGATTCAGGTCTACTGTGCCGGGAAACCACTACTCTAACACCCGCCTTGCACCGCACTCGGTCGTTCGGGCAATGCCTCTGCAAGCGCTTCGGCCATTTCGTCGGCTGTCGCGCTTTGCGCTTTCTTTTCTGAGTTATCTTTTCAACGCCCTTTCGGGGATGTTTCGATCAAGGAGAATGTTGCTGTGACCGGTCTATCTACGGAGCTTACCGTTTTGGCCTATGCGGGCTTGTTGCAATATGTGCAGTTTGTTCTTATGGCTGTGCCACTCAATGTTCAGCTTGGCCCGAAGTACACCGCCGGGCCTAGGGACACGCATCAGGATCCTGCTGGCGTACCTGGTCGCCTTTACCGCGCACTGGACAATCATTTCCAGGCGCTCATCCTGTTTACTATCGCAGTAATAGTCGTCGAGCTTGGACAAGAGTCCAGTGGACTAACTCGCAATGCCGCGTGGGCCTACCTTTATTCTCGAATCGCGTATGTTCCCGCCTACGCCTCTGGTGTGCCCTATCTGCGCTCCGCTGTTTGGGCTGTGGGTTTTGCAGCAACCCTAACAATGCTTATCGACTCGCTTTTCTGAGCACGTTTAAGTTAGCAGTACTAGAGGTTCAAGCCAGGAGCCAGTGCTCGCCCTGTGTACTCAAAACTACGCCTTCGTGAGCCGTGTGGTGGACGTGCTCATATAGGAACGGATACACGTTCTGTTTCAGTATGAATGGTTTGACGGCGGTTCGATCACCTTGCCCCAACTCTAAACACGGTTCGCTCGGTAAAAGTGCAACCATCAAGATGGACGGGCTAAAAGTAAGGTCTTAGGCCAACCGTACCGCTCTTGATGCTACAAAGTCCGTTGATTTCATTTGATTTTTCTAGACGCTGGCAAAGCTTTTGCAGCGGATCACCCTAGAGTCTGCAGAGCGATGTCAGCCCGATCGACCTGTCGCAGACCTTTCCAATAAGCAAATAACGATTGAGCGTGCCGCCCTGTGAACTGGTGGTGCTGATATCTCGGGTT
>JBCBZV010000011.1:0-54767 GCA_039815155.1 Pseudomonadota bacterium | reverse complement strand
TATTCTGTCACGTGGGCTTTCGGTATCATAGCGCTTCAATACATTAGGGGTAACAAATGCGAATCATAAGCTTCAGCGCAGATGGGGTGCGCGAAGCGGCCGGACGAGGGTTTTACGAATGGCTCTCGCGACAAGACGCAGATTTTATCTGCATACAAGATTTACGCTGTTCTGAATACGATCTCCAGGACGACATCTTTTTTCCGGGCGACTACAACGCTTATTTCTTTGACGATATCAACGGCAAGGAAAATGGCGTAGCCCTGTACTGCCGCGAACTGCCTAAAGCGATTATGACCGGCCTCGGTTTCTCTGACTTCGATATGCAGGGACGCTATATTCAGGCTGACTATGGCTCTTTGTCTGTAGGTTGTCTGCTCGCACCTTTTGCTGCGGACGACGACGACGATGCGCAGGAGAGCAAGGACGAGTTCTACAACCTCCTAGGCGCGCATCTGCAAAAAGTTCGCAATAAACGCCGTGAGTTCATCATCTGTGGAAATTGGCGGATCGCTCCTCAGTCCATTGATCTCCAAAACCCGGAAGACTGCCAGGGTCGTTCCGGCTTTTTGCTGCAAGAGCAGGACTGGATGGAGGAATTATTCGATAGCGGCTATGCGGATGCCTTCCGCCAAGTTAGTTCGGACGCAGATGCGTTTACCTTTTGGCCAGAAGAGGCTGGCAGAGACGGTTGGCGCGTTGATCTTCAACTTGTGTCTGAGGAGTTGCAAGACAGCGTCGAACACGCAGCGATTTACACTGGCGCCAATTTCTCTAGTCACGCACCCCTGATCATCGACTACGATATTGAGCTGTAGCGTTAGCCGCCAGCCAAGGCTGCTTTTTGTTTGTCGATCAGGGTGCTAATGCCGCTGCTGGCAAGAGCGAGCATTTCATCAAGATTCTCTCGCTTAAACGGCGCGGCCTCAGCGGTACCCTGTACCTCAATAAACTCTTCGGTGTCAGTCATGACCACGTTCAAGTCCGTTTCTGCGCTCGAATCTTCCGGATAGTCAAGGTCAAGCACCGCTTGCCCCGCGACCATGCCCACCGATACGGAGGCAACAAAGTAGCGCAACGGATCTGAGGTGATATGTTTGTCCCGCTGGAGCCCATTGATCGCATCGACCATCGCTACGAAGGCTCCAGTGATTGAAGCGGTTCGCGTGCCGCCATCCGCTTGGATAACGTCGCAGTCGAGAGTGATCGTATGTTCACCAAGCAGCTGTAGATCTACAGCTGCACGCAAGGATCGCCCGATTAGGCGCTGGATTTCTAGCGTTCGACCGCCCTGCTTCCCACGGGCAGCTTCTCGTCCCATCCGCGATCCGGTAGAGCGAGGCAGCATCCCATACTCGGCGGTCACCCAACCGGAGTCCTTGCCGCGCAAAAACCGTGGCACGCTGTCGTCTACGGACGCGGTGCAAACCACTTTCGTATTTCCAAAAGAAACCAAAACCGATCCTTCCGCGTGGCAGGTAAAGTTCCGTTGTATCTCAACCGCACGTAACTCATTCGCTTCGCGCCCACTTGGTCTGGCCATAAACAGCTCCTTGGATTCGGGCTCAAGTATACGCGCTTAGGAGCTGATACCATGCTCCGCTGTCGCCTGGTGGCAAAAGAAGCCTGGCCGAGCGATCTCTCGCCTAGCACGCGGGTGTTTTAGCTAAACGGCCGGCCCTGAGCGAGATAAGGCCCATCACTGTCGGACTTTAGATCTATGTCACTCCACAGCATGACCGCGTTCGCCCGTGAAGCAGGTAATGAACCGGTCGCAATTCAAGTAGAACTTCGCAGCGTGAATCATCGCTATTTGGATTGCCATTTTAAATTACCGGACAGCGCGAAGGCTCTTGAACCAAAGTTTCGCGAGGCTCTTGGGCGCACACTTAAACGTGGCAAGGTGGAGTGCCAGATCCGCATTGCAAATGATGAACGAAGCGGTGAGCTCAACATCAATGAATCACGCTTGCGCGAAGTGCTTGGCGCCCTTGAGACAGTGGGTAACGCTTCCTCCGGTCTAGCCCTCACAAATCCAATAGACATACTTCAGTTTCCCGGCGTCTGCGACAGCGGCGGTGAAGATGAAGAAAAGCTACATTCGACCCTGCGACAGTTGTTCGAACGCGCATTGACTTCGCTAATAGCTAACCGGGCACGCGAAGGACAACAACTCGGTGAATTTATGCGCCAGCGACTCGACAAGCTGATCCAGGAAGTAACAAAGGTGCGAGAGGAACTGCCAGCAATCCGTGAGCGCCAAGAGGAGAGGATGCGAAGAAAGTTTGCCGATTTGGAGCAGAACGTCGACGAAGGACGGCTCGAACAAGAATTGGTTCTGATCCTGCAACGGGCCGACGTTGACGAAGAGCTGGACCGCCTCGACGCGCATGTCAAAGAAATTCATCATGTGCTCGACAAAGGAGGGCCCTGCGGTAGACGCTTGGACTTCTTGATGCAAGAGCTCAATCGGGAAGCAAACACGCTGTCTTCGAAGGCAATGGCAAGCACAACGACACAAAGCGCCGTCGAACTTAAAGTCTTAATTGAGCAAATGCGCGAGCAGGTTCAGAACATTGAATAGCAGGTTAGGACCTCAAACGGGCACGCTCTTTACCGTTTCAGCCCCTTCCGGAGCGGGTAAAACCAGTTTAGTGAAGGCCTTAGTGGAAGCGGAATCGAACCTTCAAGTATCCGTTTCTCACACAACCCGGCCCATCCGCCCCGGCGAGCTGGACGGGGTCAATTATCACTTTTGCGACAAGGAGCATTTTCGCGAAATGCTTCGTCAAGCGGACTTTCTCGAACACGCAGAAGTTTTCGACAATCTCTACGGCACATCACGGAAGTTCGTAGAGGAGCAGCTGACGTCGGATCGCGATGTGATTCTGGAAATCGATTGGCAGGGCGCGGGGCAGGTCAAACGCTTGCTGCCCGCTAGCTGCGCAATTTTCATCTTACCGCCGACCGCTGAAACGCTCAGGGAGCGATTGAGTAATCGCGGTCAGGACGACGAAGAGACGATTGCTAAGCGAATGGCCGCCGCCGTATCGGAAATGTCCCACTACAAAGATGCGGACTACCTAGTTATCAACGATAACTTTGATCGTGCGCTTGCCGAGTTGCGCTGCATTGTGCAGAGCCAGCGCCTGCTCGTTGCTCGCCAGCGGCACAGATTGGCTGAGCAATTAGCGAATCTGCTACCGATGCGCTAGATCGTATGGAAAGGGGCCGCTGTGTTTGCCCAGGCCAGCAACGGTCCAAAACAGCTACGAACTACGCTATACTCGCGCGCCTTTTTTAACGGCCCCTTTAATGGCCCCGCGGTATAGCAGCGACGAGCTTGTGGCTAATAGCTCGATTCACGCTGACAGACGCAACGTTTTGGAGAGAAAACATGGCACGAGTAACGGTAGAAGACTGCCTTGAATCAGTAGATAACCGCTTTGAGCTGGTGATGGTTGCTAGCAAGCGAGCTCGCCAGATCGCAACCGGAGGCAAAGAACCGCTGGTACAGGAAGAGTCGGATAAGCCAACGGTGATCGCGCTTCGAGAGATCGCGGAAGGACTGGTTACTTCTGAGATGCTCACTCGCGAGGATGAGCTTGAAGCGCAGGAAGAACTCGCCGAGGTTATGGGCGCTACCGAAAGCTACTAAGCTATCGCCAACAGGTAAAAAATCGCGGCCGTGACTCTCAACACGGCCCTCCGTTGAATCGACTGGTCAATATAAGTCGGTTGTTTAGGTCGGCTATGCCGGTATTTGAGGACTGTTGTTCCCGACCGCTTGCCCGACACTCAACACCCAACGCCCGACACTCACCACTCAGCACTCAGCACTCAGCACTCAATGAAAAATCCTTCCCAAGAAGAGCCCATCCCAATGCTTGCGCCGACCGACCATTAGCATAGGCTCGCTTCGAAGGATTAGCCGCTTGCGGCAAAATTACCGCTGACCAGACCCACCCACCGACGTATGCTGGTACTTCGCAGACAGCAGACAGGTCCGATCACACCCTCGCTTACCGATCATGCAGAGCATTGACGCGCTGGATTCGAATCTTCGTAGCTACCTGGATGAGCATCAGACCGCTCAAGTCCGGCGCGCCTACTATTTTGCCGAGCAGGCGCATTACGGCCAGCAGCGTCGCAGTGGTGAGCCCTATGTGACCCATCCCCTCGCCGTAGCGGGCATCCTCGCCGATATGCATATGGATCATCAAAGCCTGATGGCGGCGATGCTACATGACGTCATTGAAGATACCGGTATCGATAAGGATGCGATCGAACAACAGTTTGGCGATGCGGTGGCTGAACTCGTGGATGGGCTCAGTAAACTGACCCAAATCGAATTCGAAAGCCTCGAAGAGAAGCAAGCAGAGAATTTCCAAAAGATGGCGTTGGCCATGGCCCGCGATATTCGCGTGATCCTGGTAAAACTGGCTGATCGCCTGCACAACATGCGAACACTCGGTGTACTCCCAACGAAAAAAGCCCGCCGTATTGCCCGAGAGACGCTCGATATCTATGCGCCCATCGCGATGCGCCTAGGAATGAACTCGGTGCGAATGGAGTACGAAGACCTGGGCTTCAGTGCCTTGTATCCGATGCGCGCTCGAAGAATCGAAGCCGCTCGAAGAGCCGCCCGTGGAAACCGGATGGAGCTGGTCGATAAGGTTCGCAGTCAGATCGAGCACGCGTTAATGCAGGATGAGCATGAAGCGACGGTAATTGGTCGAGAGAAGCATCTTTACAGCATCTATCGAAAAATGAAGGACAAGAGAAAGTCCTTCTCCGAGATCATGGATATCTATGCTTTTCGCATCATCGTTGACTCGGTCGATCGCTGCTATCGGGTGTTGGGCTGCATTCACTCGCTTTACAAACCTCTACCTGGCGAGTTCAAAGACTACATCGCCATCCCAAAAGCAAACGGTTACCAGTCGCTGCATACGGTCACCATGGGCATGCATGGGGTGCCGATCGAAATTCAGATACGCACGCAAGAAATGGAAGACATGGCGAACAATGGCATCGCCGCACACTGGTTGTATAAATCCGACACCGGCACCGCCAATGGATCTCATGCCCGCGCTCGGCAGTGGGTACAAGGCTTGTTGGAGATGCAGGAACGCGCCGGTAACAGCCTTGAGTTCATTGAAAACGTAAAGATCGATCTTTTCCCAGATGAGATCTACGTGTTCACGCCCAAAGGCCACATTATGGAGCTGCCACGCGGTGCAACGGCGGTAGACTTTGCCTATGCGGTCCACACAGAGCTTGGAAACTCTTGTGTCGCCTGTCGCATCAACCGACGCCTCGCGCCTTTGTCGGAACCGCTACAAAGTGGGCAAACGGTCGAAGTCATCACCGACAGTGGTGCCAAGCCAAATCCGTCCTGGTTCAACTATGCGGTAACGGCTAAAGCACGAAGTAACATTCGTCACTTCCTTAAGCAACAAACCCGGGACGACGCGATCGACCTGGGACGACGCCTATTGGATCGAGCCCTCGCCGCTTTCGAGCTCAAAACCGCGGATCTTGCCGAACCCCGCGTCGCCGCTTACTTAGAAAACGCCGGCCTAGGCTCGCTAGACGACCTACTTGCGGAGCTAGCTCAGGGACAGCGCCTACCGCTCGTTGTCGCATCCCAGCTTGGCGGCGAGACGGGCGAGGAGGGGCCAATTCCTCAGCCTAGCCCCGATACACCGCTGGCTATTCGGGGCACGGAAGGGTTCGTCGTAAACTATGCTCGCTGCTGCCGACCCCTTCCGGGTGATGCGATCGCGGGCTACCTAAGCCCGGAGAAAGGAGTAGTCGTCCATCGGGTGGTCTGCCGCAACCTCGCTGAGCTTAGAGATAAAGCAGAGCAGTGGATCACGCTGCGATGGGACGATGATATTCAAGGTGATTTCCTGGCGGAGCTGCGCATCGAGGTAGAAAACCGCCGCGGCATGATCGCGACGATCGCTACGCGCATAAACAGCATGGGCGTAAACATAGACAAGATAAGTACGAACGATAAAGACCACCAGTACACCTATGTTGATCTCGACTTGCACGTGGAAAGCCGGGTGCATCTAGCGCGAATAATGCGACGCCTACGCAACGTCGACAGCATCACACGGGTAACCCGAGTTCGAAATTGATGAGAGGTTGCGGTGAAGCCGAGGTATGCGGCTGATAGTAAAATAGGGCCTGCAGCCAAACAGCTAAGATCAGCAAAAGCGCTGCACACGAAACCTACTTGCAAAGGAGACTGCCTTGAGCAATCGAGCCATCATCGCGACGAAGAACGCCCCCGCGGCGATCGGACCCTACTCACAGGCCGTTAAAGTAGGTAATACCGTTTGGCTATCCGGACAAATCCCGCTGCACCCAGAAACCATGACTGTCGTCGAGGGTGGCCCGAGCGAACAAGCCGAACAAGCGTTTAAGAACCTTGCGGCGGTTGCGGAAGCGTCCGGTGGTTCTCTCGATGACGCAGTAAAGATCAATATTTCGCTGACAGATATGGGCGACTTTACGGCCGTGAATGAGGTCATGGAGCGCTTTTGCAATGAGCCCTTTCCGGCGCGCGCCTGCGTTCAGGTCGCCGGTCTGCCGAAGGGCGTCGCGGTAGAGATAGAGGCTGTCCTCAGTCTTTAGCTGGGAACGAGCTATCGGGGTTTGGCTGTGCTTGGCGGAGCGCCTGCGCATAGCCACTGCGATAGTCTGGGTAGCTCAGCTCAAAGCCCGTTTCGCGAAGCCGCGCATTACTGATGCGCTTGTGCGAAACCACCTCTTGCCCGTCCGCTTTCGGTGGTTCGTAAGGAACGCCCAGTTGCGCCGCAAGCCAGGCCTCAACCTCTTGTATCGGAACCGGGCTATCATCGACCAGGTTCAAAATACGGGTCGCGGGCCTGGCTTCAAAGCACCCCGCAATATAGCGGGCAACATCGTTCCGATGGATTCGGTTTCCATAGCGCTGCGGGATTTTTGCCGTAAACCGTTGATCAGCGACTCGCCGCAGAAGAAAACCGGGGGCCTCACTGTAAAGCCCTCCAGCACGCAAAATAATGCTGTTTTCCGAGTATTCGAGCAGCTGCCGCTCCGCCGCAATAATTGCCTGCGCCTGCGGTTCGCTGGACAACGGGGAGTCTTCATCAACCCAGCCTCCGCCCTGTTCCGCGTAAACGCGAGTGCTCGATACAAAAATAGAACAAGCGGGCCTGTGATCTCCCAGACCGGCGAGGATAGAATCCATCGCAAGCGCAAAACCTTGTCGATAGCCTTCCTCGCTGCGAGCACTCGGTGTCAACGTAACCAAGAGCGCATCGGGTCGGAGCTCACGCAGCGGAAGAAGCGAGCTCCGGTCCGCCAGATCGACCGCGACACCCGTCGCTGGCGGCAGAATTTTGTCAGGGTTTCGGCGAAATCCGACGCAGCGCCAGCTCTCTGGGCGAAGCTTCGCCACTACCCGAGCGCCCAGGTCACCGTAACCGAGGACGGCCAGTGTCTTAGCTCTAGCAGTCATGAGGAGTCGACCGTGAAATCATCGGGTAGCGGCACCGCAGTCCAATTGATATCAAGCTACTATACCGCCCACGCTTCAGCGCCCACTCTTCCCTATCCTGATCTAAAGCTAAATTACCGTTGAGTGCCATTCTCACACAAAGGCTGGAATCCTTGCGCGGCGTGGGACCGAAGATCGCTGATCGGCTAGGCACCTACGGCATCGTCAGTGTCGAAGATCTGCTCTTTCATTTGCCTTTGCGCTATCAAGACCGGACCCAGATATCGCCAATAGCCTCTCTTCAAGACGGTGCGGAGGTCGTAATCAGTGGCGAAGTGGCAATGGTCAGCGTTGCTGGCGGCGGTCGGCGCCGCAGCTTGCTCGTCAAGCTACGAGATTCGACCGGGGTAGCGACGCTCCGTTTCTTCCACTTTAGCCAGGCTCAGAAAAACGCCCTACACGTTGGCGAAACGCTTCGCTGCTTCGGAACGGTACGCCGGCCTATCAATCAACAAGCGGAGATGATCCACCCAGAATATCGCCGCGATAACTGGCAAGCCGACGACGAAACTTCGCTTACGCCGATTTACCCGAGTACGGAAGGTATCAGTCAGGGCCAGTGGCGCAAGCTAAGCCAACAGGCGCTCAAACTCCTCGAACAGAATGCACCGGAAGAACTCCTAGCGAGTAGCAACTCGAGCTTCACTCTGACAACGGCGCTCGCTTTCCTTCACCGACCACCTCCTGATGCGGACCAGCAGGCCCTGCGCAGCGGCAGGCATCCTGCCCAGCTCCGCCTTGCGCTGGAAGAACTCACCGCACACCAGCTATCGATGCAAGTATTGCGTAACGCCGTTCGCGATAGTCCAGCACCATACCTCATCGATAAGGAGCAGTTAGTCGATCGCTTTCTCAAGGCTTTGCCCTTTGCAGCTACCGGCGCTCAGAGCCGCGTTATTAAGGAAATCCAGAAAGACCTAGCCGCAAGAAAACCAATGCTCAGGTTGGTCCAAGGTGACGTCGGCTCAGGAAAAACCTTAGTTGCCGCAGCGGCGGCGTTGACGGCAATAGCAAGCGGTTATCAGGTGGCGATCATGGCACCGACTGAATTATTAGCAGAGCAACACCGGCAGAACTTTGCGAACTGGTTTTCGGCTCTCTCACTAGAGCAGGCTTGGCTTACCGGCAGTGTGAAAGGCAAACAGCGTGAAAGCACACTGGCGTGCATCAAAGATGGATCAGCAGGGATCGTCGTGGGGACTCATGCGCTGTTTCAAGAGGGTGTGGAGTTTTCTCAGCTGGGCCTGGTCATCGTAGATGAGCAGCATCGCTTTGGGGTGCATCAACGACTGGCCTTGAGTGAAAAGAGCGGCGGAAGGCAGCGAGCGCACCAACTAATTATGACCGCGACGCCGATTCCACGAACGCTATCGATGGTGGCCTATGCGGACTTGGATTGCTCCGTCATCGACGAGCTGCCACCGGGCAGGCAACCGGTAGGCACCGTGTTGATTGACAACCAGCGCCGGCAGCAAGTTATTGAACGAGTAACGCACGCCTGCAAAGCCGGACGGCAGGTGTATTGGGTGTGCACTCTGATCGAGGAAAACGATACGCTGCAGGCCCAGGCCGCCGAGTCTACCTTCAGCGAGCTCGAAAAAGCCTTAGCTGGAATTCACGTCGCCCTCGTTCACGGCCGTATGAAGCCGCGTGATAAAGAAGCGGTAATGGAACGGTTTAAGTCCGGGGAGACCAGCGTTCTGGTGGCGACCACGGTAATCGAGGTCGGAGTAGACGTACCAAACGCTAGCTTAATGATCATCGAGAATCCAGAAAGGCTTGGGCTCGCCCAGCTGCACCAGCTTCGCGGGCGCGTAGGACGAGGGAGCGAGGAAAGCCACTGTGTGCTTCTCTATCAGGCACCGCTAGGACATCAGAGCCGAGCAAGGCTGCAGGTCATGCGCGAAAGCAACGACGGTTTTTTTATCGCTGAGGAAGACTTGCGGCAACGCGGCCCCGGTGAAGTATTAGGGACGCGGCAAACGGGACTCCTAGAATTTCGTGTCGCTCGTCTACCGGAGCATGACGACCTTTTAGATCCGGTCGCGGAGCTAGCTCAGAAAATGCTCCTGGATCATCCCACCCGGGTGCAACCTCTCATTCGACGTTGGACCGGTGAGCGCCAAGCCTTTGCCTCCGTCTAGCCTGCCCACACTGCTAATCAATCAGCGGAGGAAGCTCTTTTTGTAGTGCCAGCTTTTGGCGCATTGCCTTGCCGGTAACCGCAAAACCGAGCAGCTCGCCGCCTTCGCTCCGGAATTCCGCTTTTATATCTGGGCTTTCACCTTCAAAGGTCCATTCGCCGCTTGCACCGTGAGGTACGGGAGCGACCATCGTCGGACAGGCGGGAGTTTTGATTGCGACCGGCATAGCCGGATAATCAACCGGAGTCTCCTCGCCAGATAAGGTCCGCGCAAGCGCACGAACTCCCGCGATCAGCGGCGAGACATAAACAAGAACGTGCCCTTCGACCTCCGCGCAGTCGCCGAGCGCATAAACATTGGGGGCGCTGGTGCGAAGAAATCGGTCCGTCATGATTCCCCGATTCGTTTCAATACCAGCGGCTTTGGCTAAGGCGATCCTAGGGCGTACGCCCACGGCCGAGACAACAAGGTCTGCCTCAAGCTGTCTCCCGTCGTTGAGAGATACAAGCACGCGGTTACTGTCGTTTGCTCCATCGACGCGGGTAACGAGAGGACCGAAATGAAAACGCGCGCCCAGCCCCTCCAGCCCTGATTGAACGGCCCGACCACAGGCTTCTGGCAGCATTGTTGGGAGGCAGTGCCCCAAGGGATCGATTACGTCTACTTCGAAGCCGCCATTGAGTAGATCATTCGCGAATTCGCAGCCAATCAGACCTCCGCCAATGATCGCGACACGTTTGACTTGGTAGCGATCGATCGCTTCTCGAAAGGCGTCATAATCCATGAGATCGTTGACGGAATACACCCGATCCAATGCATCTCCTTCCAAGGGAGGCTGAATGACACTCGCACCGGCCGCGATCACCAAAGATCCGTAGTTAACCGTGTCATCGCGCCCTTTAATGCTGAGCTTGCTGTTTTCTGTATCTAAGCTCGCGACCTCCGTCATAGTCCAGATAGTCACACCGAGATCTTCTGCTTTCTGCTCCGCAGTGAACATGGTCAGCGCGGCACCATCGTTGCCTTTAGTAAAACCGGTGGATAGGAGCGGCTTGGAGTACTCCCTTCCGTCGTCAGAGGTGATCATCAGCACGGACGCGTCGGGCTCAAACTTACAAAACTGTCGCGCGAGCCCATAACCCGCAAGCCCTGTTCCGATGATCACAAGATCAAAGCTGGCGGCACCAGAATTCGCAGTCTCGATACTCACAAAATAGTCCTCGACAAAGTCCCTGTTCCTAACGACAGGGCGGAGCGCAAGGTTAGCACGATCACGGGGCGCCACAGCCCGAAAACTGCGAGGGACAGGGGCTCTGAACACGCCTTGCGAAAGCCGCTGACTTCGCGCATCCTCAGCGTAAGTTTCTAAGGCGCTAGCCCCAAAGTTTCGGCCTACGCGTTTGAACTTCCCCGCTGCCCCACTGATCGATAGGGATCTTTAACGATGGGAACTGTGCACTAGAGAGTGACTGCGCTCCGAGCTAAATCTCTAGGCCAATTCCTCTCGATTTATCATTAGATGAGCTTTATGCAGGATAAAGAACAGCCCCAGTGGCGCTCACCGGCCCAGGTTGGAGGACCGCTATTAGCAAGCGTTCGCCCCTGGCTGCTGGATGATGGCTCTCTTACCCAGCATTTAATCGACACGGGGCTCGGCTTCTCGCTGCAGCGATGGCAGCAGGGATGGGAGTCACCGCATCAGAATGAGCGCCGCCTACTAGCGATGGGCCTCAAGGAACGCGCTATCGTTCGCTCCGTGGTGCTGAAACTTGATAAGCAACCGGTTGTCTTCGCTCGGTCCGTATTCCCAGCAAGTTCGTTGACCGGCCCGCTTCTGCGTTTGCGAAAGTTACAAAATCAAAGTTTGGGAGCTTTGCTTTTTGCACGCACAGACATGCGCCGCAGCCCCTTCGAAGTTGCTCGCCTACCAGGTAATTCAAACTACTTACCCGATTGTTTTCATCAGGAAAGCCCTCTCTGGGCGCGCCGATCTCGGTTTGTAGTGGCCGGTAAACCCCTGCTTGTATCGGAGGTCTTTCTGGAGCAGTTCCCGACTTGGCAGACATCGACTCATGTGCATCGCTCCCGTCGAGGTCTCGTGGACGCTACAATTGGTCGCTGAGGAACGAGCAGGTAGGCCATGAACACAGCAGCAACCCAGAGCGCACCCGGTGGCGGGAAAACGGCCGCGTTTCTGCGCCTGATTCGGTGGGATAAGCCTATCGGAACCCTGCTTCTTTTGTGGCCGACGCTGTGGGCGCTGTGGCTGGCGGCAGAGGGAATACCGGACACTAAGCTGCTCATCATTTTTTCTTCGGGCTGCCTGCTGATGCGCTCAGCGGGCTGCATTATTAACGATCTTGCCGACCGAAATTTCGATGGCGATGTCGCGCGAACGCGTCATCGCCCTCTGGTTACCGGAGAGATTACGGTCAACGAAGCGGTGCTGTTTTTCTTCGCACTTTGCTTGCTGGCTTTTTTGCTAGTGCTGATGACGAACCTGTTCACGGTGCTCTTATCGGTGCCGGCACTGTTACTTGCCTCATCGTACCCGCTGATGAAACGCTATACGCATCTGCCACAAGTAGTCCTGGGTATCGCATTCTCCTGGTCCATACCAATGGCCTTTGCCGCTACCAGCAACGCATTACCGCCGTCCCTGTGGCTTCTGTTCACCGGGAACCTGCTTTGGACTGTGGTCTACGACACCAAGTATGCAATGGTGGATCGAGCGGACGACGTAAACATTGGCATAAAGAGTACAGCGATTTTATTTGGTGAGTCCGATCGAATCATAATCGCCGTATTACAGGTGCTATGTGTTCTTTCATTCTATCTTGCAGGAAGGCAATTCGACCTCGCCTGGCCCTTCAACGCGTCGCTCGCACTCGTGGTTGGGCTGTTTGCCTACCACCTTTATCTAATCCGGGAGCGCGACGAAGCCGCTTGTTTTCGAGCCTTCAAACACAACAATTGGGTCGGCCTGTTAGTCTTCCTTGGCATCGTGAGCAGTTACGCGCTCTCTACTTAAGCAGGCAAGCGGGGCTCAAATGAAAGGCCTCAATCTAGAAATCCTGACGTCTGTCGCCCAGGTTTCTGCCGCCGATTGGAACACGTTGCGGCGTGACCGCTATCCGTTTTTTCGCCACGACTTCCTTCTCGGACTCGAACAAGCTCAATGCACGAATGCGGAAGCCGGTTGGCAGCCGGCACACCTGTGTCTGCGCGAAGGCGAGAATATTCTTGCGATAGTGCCAGCGTTTTTAAAAACCCATTCCTACGGAGAGTACGTTTTCGACTGGGCGTGGGCAGACGCCTGGAACCGCATGGGTCTGAGCTACTACCCAAAACTGCTCACCGCTGCACCTTTCACACCTGCAACGGGTCCCAGGATGCTACACAGAGCCGAGCTTGAACCCGCGGATCTTTGGAATACCCTTTCTGAACAAATGCCTACCCTCTCCCAAAAACTGGAGATTAGTTCCTGGCACATCCTTTTCCCTCGCCCAGATGACGCTGAGGTCTTAGCGCGGAGCGGCCTGCACATCCGCCATCAAGTCCAGTTTCATTGGTACAACCATGGCTACGAAGATTTCGATGACTTTCTGGCGGGCTTTTCGAGCCGAAAACGGAAGTCTCTGCGCAAGGAGCGCCGACGGGTGCTGGAGCAGGGAGTGGATGTCATCATGCGCGACGGGACGCAGCTCAGTGAGGAAGACTGGCAAGCTTTTTATCGCTTCTACCAGTTTACCTACGCTAAGCGCAGCGGACATGGTGGATATCTCACACGCGAATTCTTTCTGGAGGTAGCTCCAAAGCTTGGAGACCAGGTCCTGATGGCAACAGCGCAATACGAGCAAAAACCCGTCGCAGGCGCGCTTTATTTTCGCGACGAAGACACGCTCTATGGGCGCTATTGGGGCTGCACAAGGGAGTTCGACTGCCTCCACTTTGAAGCATGCTACTACCAGGGCATCGAGTATTGCATCAAGCACGGCTTGAAGCGCTTCGATCCCGGTGCGCAAGGGGAACACAAAATCCAACGCGGCTTCGAACCCACCACAACTCTATCGGCCCATTGGGTAGCCCAAACAGAGCTCAACGATGCAATAGGTGACTTCACAAAACGTGAGCAACACCAGGTAGAGGCGTATCGGAGGGGGACGAGTCGGTTGTTGCCATTTCGAGAGGGGTTTTTAGACAGTTCGTCTAGCACATGCTGAAAGATTGCTTCATTCGCAACTTCTTCCAAGCCTTAACCAGGAGTTTCTTTCGAAGCTCAAGTCATCAACTATGTGTTAAACTTAAAGCGTAAAACGAAATAAATCGCGTAGGCCGTTGAAAATAAGTCACTTTTTTCAGATTTGATTGGGCGTGGCCGGAGTTTGCTTCGCCATCTAGAAAGTCGAGAGAATCTATGCCCCTGCCTAGCCTCACACTAAAGGCGGTTTTCTGTTTGCTGGCAGTGCTTGTTTCGCTGATAAGCGCAGCCGACGTGTACTCGCGAAATTTTTTTCAAGCGCGACATTTACACGATGACGCACTGCAACCACCCGTACCTTCCCTAGATAAGCAGATTTATCAGAACTTTCTGAGACAGACCGCTGCAAGTGACGTAGCTGCAGCCTCGGTGACGGGAGTATCGACGATCGACCTGCTTATCCTGCACGATCCAACTCTTCAAAGTGCTAGCCAGACGATTCAAAACCTAGTCAATAAGGCCAATGGATACTTCGCTGACAGCGAGGTCATGGTGCACTTAAACATCGCGGCGATAGTCCCCTTCGAAGCAGGAAACCTGTCGAACGCGGACCTTCTACGAGCACTGACAAACGGTGATTTCGAAGCCGACGTTGACAATCTGCAGGAACTCTACCGAGGAGATATGGTGGCCTTCGTCAGACCCTATGACGGTGGTGCCAGCTGTGGAAGAGCCTGGATCATTGGCTCAGGATTTACTCCAAGCCAATCCTACTTAAAGAGATACTCCGTCAGCGTGTCGATGACCGGTGCTGCCGGCGGCTTTTTTTGCAGTGATAATACCTTCGCCCATGAGTTGGGTCATAACTTCGGCGCAGCACACAATCGAGCAAACTCGTCAGTACCACCTCGCTTCCCCTATGGATACGGAGATGGTGTAAACGGCACGTTCGCGACTGTGATGTCTTTACTGTCTCCAGAAGTAAATCTCTTCTCAAATCCGAATCTCATCTGTAACGGCCTCCCCTGTGGGCAGGCTAACTCAGAAGATGTAGCACGAGCTATCAATGAAGTCCGAGCTGAATATGCAGCGATTTTCCCCGACGTACCGGGCGCGCCAACACTTTCGTCTTTAGAACCCAAAGTCACGGAAATCAGCGTGGCTTTTACCCCTTCTAATGTAGGCCCGACGCCGACTTCTTTCACAGCCACGTGTCAAAACACGTCATCATCTACGTCGATTTTGGCATCGGGAGGAAGCTCGCCGCTGGTTGTTAGTGGATTAGAACCAGAGACTTCCTATGACTGTTCAGTGTTTGCGACTAGCGATGAAGGTCAAAGCCAAAACTCTTCTGTACTTACCACGAGTACCTCGGCAATCGCCCCACCATCCATCACCAATCTTGTCGAATCAGATGGCCAGGTATCCTTTACCGTATCTGTGCCTCCCGATGATGGGTCGTATCAAGTTCAATCAATTCGAGCCTCTTGCGGAAGCGACGAACAAGAATCCAGCTCCGCAAGCTTTTCATTCTCCGGTCTAGTGAACGGTATAACCATCTCGTGTAGCGCCCTACTGCTAACAGACGCGGGCGAAAGCAATCCTTCGGCTCCTGTGAACGCGACTCCCATGGGTAGCCCTGACCCGGATCCCGACCCTGACCCTGACCCCGACCCCGACCCTGATCCTGATCCTGATCCTGATCCCGGATTAGACGAGGATGAGGCATCGAGCTTCAACTTGCTGCTTTTGATTATTGCGGCTGAAAGGGCGAAAGAGAATCTGTAGAGGCCTGTCCCACTACGGATAGAATTTAGTTCGCTGGAATTTTTGAGGCCACTAAAACGGTTGATATTTAGCAAGCAATTACATCCCCCGTACAAGTTTCAGAAGATTCTTGATGTGTTTTCCCAAAACAGTCTATGACCAAAGGACTAAGTTGAAGATTCTCGGCGATAAGCGGTCCGGAAACTGTTACAAGGTTCAGCTTGTGTGTGCGCTGTTGGGCTTAAGCTATGAGTGGGTAAGTATCGACATCCTTGCCGGAGAGACGACCAAGGAAGGGTTTCTCAGCAGAAACCCCGCAGGAAAAATACCTCTTCTAGAACTCGACGATGGACGCTTCTTGTCCGAGTCCAATGCGATCATCAACTACCTTGCCGCGGCCAGCCCGCTGGTGCCGACGGGTGCTTTTGAAGCAGCGAAAGTGCAGCAGTGGCAGTTTTTTGAGCAGTACAGCCACGAGCCTTACATCGCCGTTGCAAGGTTTATCGCCAAGTATCTGGGAATGCCTCAAGATCGACTTGAGGAATACAAGGCAAAACAAGCGGGCGGGTATCGAGCGCTTACAGTCGTCGAAGAGCAACTCGGGCTTACATCGTTTTTGGTCGGCGAGACGATTACCACGGCGGATATTAGTCTTTACGCGTATACCCACGTAGCCCATGAAGGTGGATTTGATCTAACAGACTACCCTCGAATCAGGGAGTGGATCCGCAGGATAGAAAGCACACCCGGCTATGTCCCCTTGGGTTGAAGCCGAAAGCCCGTCTCCTGGCGGGGACCAAGGCAAGAATCGACCGTGAGTACGATCTGAGTTATCTAACTGATGAGTGAGGCCGAGTCGATCACCTGCACGTACTCACCGTCGAGTATGGCCATACTCAATTCATAGACGCTAGCCGCGTCCCAGATTTTTCCATCGCGGCCCTGTACCGGCACCGCGGTGGTGCCATCGGCGGGGAGATAGATTTCATAGCCCAGCGCCTTTCCTGCACGAGCAGTGGCGTCCATGCTGTTATGAATGACTACGCCGACCAGTACAAAGCTCTTTGCCTGTAGCGTCTGAAGCTGCGAGTCCAGCTCGGTGCCGATAAACGCACAGTTTTGCGACTTGCTCACCACGGTCTCATTCTCTAGCGGCGCCACCTCGTCCTTGATCGCGTTCCAGGGACCGTGGGTATAGTAAGTAGATGCCGGATTAGCTTCGTCGTGTTTGACATGGATCACAGGCCTGTGTTGCGCGCGCCAGTGCTTGAGCAAGGCCTGGACGACGTGAAGGTAGCCAGGATTATTTTTGCCGTCCCAAACAGGCTGATCAATCGCCCGTTGAACGTCCAGTACGATCAACGGGCCAACGTTTGAAACGATGGACTTTGTCATCAACCCTCGACTGTCCAGTCAGACAGAAGTCTTAGCAAGCGCTCTAGTACGCGTTACCCGCGCGCGACGAACGAACAACGGCTCTAGATGCGCATATCGAATTCTACGTAGGAAGGACGCCGCATGTGCCACCAGTAGTACAGTGTTGACCGCGGCCAATTATTAATCACCTTGCCTTGTTCATTTTTGTACCAGCTCTCGCAGTTGGTGACCCAGACCGTCTGCGCTAGCTCGTCCTGTACGTACTGATTGTATCGGCCTAAACGCTCTTCGTTAACGTCAAACGCGCGCAGCTTATGAGCCAGCAACTTGTCGATGCAGTTAACAACGTAGTTAACCTGGCGCTCGACCATAAAGATGATTGAATTGCTGCCGAGATTCGTATTGGGACCATAGAGCATGAAAAAGTTTGGAAAGCCGTTCACGCAAACACCCCGATACGCTTCGGCTCCGCCCGCCCAGGCCTCGCCCAGGGATTTGCCCTCGACACCATAGTAGGCAACGCTGCTGTGCATTGCCGTCGTGTTAAAGCCAGTGCCGTAAATAATTAGGTCAACCGGTCTCGCCGTTTCGTCTTGCGTGTCTACTCCGTCTTCGCTGATACCGGTAATCGGTGAACAAACAAGCTCAACGTTTGAGCGACGGAATGCCGTGTAGTAGTCATCGGACACAAGAATCCGCTTGCAGCCGATGCGATACCCAGGTGTGAGTGCCGTTCGAAGCTCAGGGTCTGGAATTTCTGATGCAAGGTAATCTCCTGACATCTTCTTCCACAAAGGTAGTATCCATTTGCCGCCTTTGCGAAGAACGGGGTAGATCACCCACTCGCCGCGCAAATAGGTGAGCAAACGCAGAATTCTTTGCGTAAACGGCAGCCGTTTGAACAGTTTCTTTTCCCAAGGTTTGTAGGCGCGATCATTGCGTCGAATCACATAGTTGGGGCTTCGCTGATACACGTGAACCTGCGCGGCCTGCTTGGCCACGTGAGGAATAAACTGAAGAGCACTGGCCGCATTGCCAATGATCGCAACTCGCTTCCCTTTCAGGTCGTACTCGTGATCCCAACGCGCCGAATGAAACGTGTGTCCGGTAAAGAGATCTCGTCCGGGAAAGTCGGGTATGTTGGGTAAATTGAGTTGGCCTAGAGCACTGACAAGCGAACGGGCGGTGACGCGTTCACCCCCGGCTAGCTGGAGCTCCCAATGACCCAGTTCCTCCTGCCAGTGTGCTGCTTCAACCTCCGTGCTAAGACGCAACATAGGAACAATCCCAAAGCGTTCCGCACAGTCGCGAAAGTACGCTTTGATCTCATGATGGGGCGAGTACTTTTGCGACCAGTTGGGATTTGGAGCAAAGGAAAAACTATAGAGGACGGAAGCAACATCACAGCATGCTCCGGGATAGGTATTTTCATGCCAGGTCCCGCCGAGATCAGCGGACTTCTCATAAATGGCGAAGTTACTGATTCCGCGCTCGAGAAGCTTCATGCCCATGCAAAGACCGGACATACCAGCACCGATAATGGCTACATCTAGCTGCGCATTCGGCTCAGCCATAGAGAGTTCTCCTGCTCTTAGCAACTCTGGTCCGCTCAGCGAACCAGAGTCCTAGCGGACCCATGCGGGTCAGCTTACTTGGGCTCATCCCGTAGGAATACCAATTCATGGGCCGAAGATTCGGCCGCGGAGTAGCGATAGCCGCCGACTCGGCAGCGCTTCAGAGCCGCGACCTCGTTGATTTCTTTTTGAATAAGATAGCGCGCCATCTGACCCCGTGCCTTTTTAGCAAAGAAGCTGATAACCCGATACTTGCCGCTCTTTAAGTCTTTAAATACGGGTGTAACGACATCGGCGGCGAGGACGTCTTTCCTTACTGCTTTGAAGTACTCATTTGACGCCAGGTTAAGAAGGATGGGTGTGCCCGTCTTTTTTAGCTGCTTATTTAGCGACTTGGTCAGTGACTCTCCCCAGAATTCATAAAGATTTGACCCACCACGATTCTCGAACCTGAGCCCCATTTCCAGGCGATAGGCTTGCATTAAATCAAGCGGTCGGAGCACTCCATAAAGACCGGACATGATACGAAGGTGCTTCTGTGCAAACACCAGTTGACTAGCCGAGAGCGTTTCCGCCTCCAGTCCCGTGTAGACATCTCCCTTAAAGGCGAGGAGCGCTTGCTTTGCATTTTTCTTATCGAAGGGCTGGTGCCAATCCATGAAGCGCTTGTGGTTAAGCTCCGCAATGTTTTGCGAAACGCTCATCAGCGATCGCAGGTCGTCGGGATCGAGTTTTCGCGCGTCTTTCACCAGCTCCTCGGCGCGATCGATAAACTCTGGGATCGTGGCCCTCTTGCTGTGGGGTGGCGTTTCGAAGTCGAGGGTCTTCGCCGGAGAGATAACGCTGAGCATGACGCTTTCCTATGTTGAGGCTGGCCACAATTGCGAAACGCGGCCGCCAGAGCACGAAATTGAGAACCGCAAGAATAGTGGCGAACGTTCCGAGATAAAAGTACCGGGCCTCTTGCACCGAACCGCTGTGCTAATCTGCGAATATTCGTTTCACAAGCACACTTGTAAGGGCGTCGTGGATTCGCTCGTTCGCACAATAGACTCATTCACTTTAAAGAGCGGTCAAATGCTCGCCTGGTTTTCCCTGGCAATGGCTTTGCTCACCAGCACTGTCGTTGTATTACGCTACGGCTTTGCCATGGGATCGATTGCCCTTCAGGAGGCCATCAGCTACTTACACGGCGCGCTGTTTATGTTGGGCGTGGCCTACGCTTTGAAGGTAGGCGCACACGTCCGCGTCGATATTTTTTACCGTTCTTTCAGTCCTCGTACCAAGGCATGGGTAGACGCGCTGGGAGGAATAGTTTTCTTGCTGCCGCTGTGTGGCCTAGTACTGATCTCCAGCTTCGGCTACGTACAAGAGTCCTGGCGGATTCGAGAGGTGTCCCCGGAGCCGGGTGGCATCCCGTACCTTTACCTGCTCAAGACCTTGCTCCCACTTATGGCGATTAATCTATGCCTTGCGGCCATCGCCGATATCCTTCGGAACGCCCAAACCTTGCTTTTCAACAAGCCTGTCTGATGGAAGGAAGTATCGCGCTGTGGATGTTCGCGGCGGTTTGCCTACTGCTTATGCTGGGCTACCCGGTGGCGTTCACGCTCAGCGGTACCGCTTTGCTGTTTGCAAGTGTAGGCATACTTCTTGGCAACTTTGATGTGTCTTTCCTCGAGGCCTTACCCGGCCGTTTATTCGGAACCGTTAGCAATACGACATTAATAGCGGTACCGCTGTTCGTGTTGATGGGTGTGGTTCTGGAAAAGTCACGCGTAGCAGAAGAGCTCTTAAACAGTATGGCCGCGCTGCTAGGAGGTGTCCGCGGGGGCCTAGCGATCGCGGTGGTGGTCGTAGGCGCTCTGCTGGCGGCGAGTACGGGCATAGTCGGCGCAACGGTAATTACCATGGGCTTGCTGTCTCTGCCGACGATGCTGAATGCAGGATATCGGGCACCGGTCGCGACGGGTGTGATCTGCGCTACAGGAACACTCGGGCAGATCATACCGCCCTCCATCGCGCTTGTTCTACTTGGGGACATCCTATCCAGCGCTTATCAGCAAGCGCAGCTGCAACTCGAAGTTTTCAATCCAAAAACGGTCTCTGTCGGCGATCTTTTTGTCGGTGCGCTGATACCCGGTGTGCTTCTTATCGTCTTGTATACGACGTATATCCTGCTCATCGCGGTGCTTCGTCCGAGCAACGTTCCTGCCGCAAAGACAAGGGCGCTACCGTGGTCACAACTACTTCGCGGCCTCGTTCCACCGCTAGCTTTGATCGCCGTGGTACTGGGCTCGATTCTCGCAGGGGCGGCTACGCCTACGGAAGCGGCGGGAGTCGGCGCCACCGGTGCCCTTGTGCTAGCGTCGACTCGACGAGAGCTCAACCGCAAAAAGCTCCAAGAGATCGTAAATAGCACGCTGGAAGTGACCGCGATGGTGTTCATGATTCTTATTGGAGCGGCGGTGTTTTCCTTGGTATTTAGGGGCTTTGGCGGAGAGGAGCTCATTCAAAGCTTCTTTGCAGACCTGCCCGGAGGTGCCTTCGGAGCAACGCTGTTAGTTATGGTGGTGATCTTTCTGCTTGGCTTCGTCCTGGATTTTATCGAGATCACCTTTGTCGTTGTGCCGATTGTCGGGCCCATCCTATTGATGATGGGCATAGATCCGGTATGGCTTGGGATCATGATCGCCATCAATCTGCAGACATCTTTTTTGACGCCGCCCTTTGGCTTCGCTCTGTTTTATCTGCGCGGTGTCGCATCAGAGCAAGTCGCCACCGGCGATATTTATCGCGGCGTGATACCCTTTATCTTGATTCAATTGCTAGTACTGGCCATTCTTTGGTGGCTACCCGAGTTAGCCACCTGGCTGCCGAGCCGGCTTTAGCCGACCGCCGCAAACCCCTGCCGCGGTTAACAAGTGCCTCAGTCGATAACAACAGGGTACAAGTACTGGCCCAAGCTATAGAAGAGCACCATGAACGATATCGATTCAACGCCGCTTCCGCAGGGAAAGCTGGCCCTACAAACCATCGCTATGCCCAAGGACACCAACTTTAATGGCGACATCTTTGGTGGTTGGCTACTGTCTCAGATGGACCTCGCGGGTGCGATCACCGCCGGTGAAGTCGCTGAGGGCCGAGTCGCGACAGTGGCGGTGGACGGAATGGCGTTTATTACTCCCGTACACGTTGGGTCGGTAGTGTCCTGCTATTGCGATGTCGTCGAAGTCGGACGATCTTCGGTCCGTATTATGGTCGAAGTCTGGATCAACGCTCTGGGCGAGGGTGAGTTAACTAAAGTGACAGAAGGAGAGTTCGTCTTCGTCGCGATAGACGATCAAAAACGCACTCGGCACATCCAACCCTAGTCGGCGAGGTGGTCCGCAGACAACTCAAGCCGCAGCTATCGAGTAGCCAGCGCGGGGAAAATGCACATGTACCAGCCCAAATTGCGTGGACTCTCGAGCAAGAACTATGCGGTTTTCAGTTACTGCGGCCAAGTGTCCCGTGACGGGGACCACGCCATAATCCTCTGGTGCTACCGCTACAGTTGAACCCAGCTCATGATCTGTTGCCTCTGTGCTTACTGGCAATGCACGAGGCTCGCTGTCGCGCGCCGCAGCAAAGGCATCAGCCTGGCCGATCTCAGTTCGATCGCCCTGACCGATCGCGGCTATCTTCTCGAACCATGTCAGCACGCGCGTCGCCTCTGCCGGAATCTTGCCACTGCAATTGAGATATAGCCAAATCGGATGGTAAACCGTGAAATCAGCGATTGACGGCTGCTCGCCGTAAACCCACGCTTGGGTCGCTAAGTGCTCATTCAGCATTGAAAACAGCTTTTGCATTACTTCCCGAGCGTCATCGCTAGACGGAGCTCTGGTAGAGCCACCCTTCAAGATTCCGGAGCGATCCTTAGCAAACCGAAAGGCACCGATCGGACCGAAATTTTTGATCATCGTGGCCAAGAGCTTGGTCGGTGGAACGGCGATGATCGCTGAGAAAAAACCTTGCTCTTCCGCAAAGTTCATAAGCGCTCGTGCCTCGCCGTTGATCGTAGTGGGATCGAGCAATGGCTGTTTATTTAGATTAGCGACTTCTCTCGCAATCAGCGTCGAGTCACAAAAAATGTCAGCACCGATTTGAGCGATAGGTATGCGTCGATAGCCACCGGAAAGCGGGTCGACATTAGGTCGCGGAGGCCAGGCCGGGGACAGCAGTGACGCCCAGCTAGACTTGCTTAGCCCAAACATGAGGCGGATTTTTTCCGCATAGGGGGAGTTTTCGTAATGATGCAGAATCACTTGGTCCGCCACAGCTGTCTCCTTTTATTTATCGCCGCTCGCCTACGAAACTATGCTCTATGGGAAAAGCCACAGACTCAAGCAGATTTTTTTAGACAATAGGCGAGGGCGCCGCGAGCAATAAACAAGCAAAGTTGACGAAGATGCGATAGCGCCGCCAATCAGCTTTGGCTAGTACACGAACACGTGATCATCGGTGAATGAACGGCATCCGTTCGTCTCAGGCTAGTCTGGAATCGCGACGTGAACCTCCAGTCCTCCAAAGCCGTGAACCGAGTCACGCGCTCGAATGATGACTGCTTTCACCTCTTGGGGAATGCGGACCTTACGTAAAGACCGGGTAAATGGCTGCTCTTTCTCGTGCGGGTGCGCGAGCACCCTGGTTCCTAGCACGACCTCGTCAAGGGTGAGCACATCCCAGCGATCCGCATAGTGATCCCAGCCTTCATCATCATGGCGGACTGTCACGCTAAAACGGCAAATACGCTGATCGTCACAGAACGTATCCACTGCGAGAACGTCGGCCTCACCGGCGACAGCGGGCAAGGATAGGATTAGGAAACCAAAGCGAATTAGGGCAGCCTTCACAGCGCTTCACTCCTTAGTGATCACAGCGCCCATCACGTCGCGCCGCGCGTCGATATAGGCCTGCTCTGAAATTTCATGATAGGCCCTAGCGTCATTCAGAAACCGCGAAAATGACGCGTATACCTTTGCCGCCATTGGATCTTTCGCCACGAGCTTGGCCATGGCTCGCTCGCTTCCTTCGTAAAGCGCCTTGAGGACATCGTCGGGAAGGCGGCGTAGCTTTACGTTGTGTTTCTCTACCATCTCGCGAAGAGCTCGGTTGTTGCGCGCGGTGAACTCGTCGAGCATGTCCGCATTCGCCGCACGCGCTGCGGTTCGTACGATCGCTTTCAGCTCTTCCGGCAAACTGCTCATAGCTTCTTCATTGACGATAAACTCAAGGGTCGAGCCGGTTTCATGCCAGCCGGGATAATAGTAATACTCAGCTATTTCATGCAGACCCAGGGCAAGGTCGTTGTAGGGACCAACCCATTCGACTGCATCGATAACGCCCGTCTGCAGCGCCGTGTAGACCTCGCCACCGGGAATTCGAACCGCCTCGCCCCCGGCCTCCGTAAAGACTTCGCCAGCCAGGCCTGGAATCCGCATTCGAAGGCCTCGTAGGTCCTCCAGAGAATTGATTTCCCGATTAAACCAGCCTGCCATCTGCACGCCGCTGTTTCCGCCCGCAAGGGGGACGATTCCAGCCGGTGCGTAAATCTCTTCCCAAAGCTCTTGTCCACCGCCGTAGTGTATCCATCCGTTGATCTCCTGCGCGGTCATGCCAAAAGGCACCGACGTATAGAACACGGACGCGGGAATCTTTCCTTTCCAATAGTAGGAAGCGCCGTGTCCGACTTCTGCCACGCCGGAAGAGACTGCATCAAAAACTTCAAATGCCGGAACGATTTCCCCCGCGCCGTAGACGCGGATTTGGAGGCGCCCCCCGGTCATCTCGGCGACGGTCTCTGCGAACACCTCCGGAGTGTGGCCAAGACCAGGTAAATTTTTTGGCCAGGTGGTAACAAGTTTCCACTCGATAACAGGGAAGTCAGATCCGCTCGAAAGCTGTGCGCGCGGCGCATCGGAGTCGCGACCGATGGTTTGAAATACCCAAAGCGCGAGCATAAGTACGAGCAGCACAGCCAAGACAAGCACAGCAAGCGCCTCCCGATTGATCTTGCTGTCTTGTTTCATAAGTCGTTTCCCCGTCGGTGTACCGCTAAGCGCAAAGCGCGCTTAGCGGGCGCACAGGCGCACAGGCGTACTAAGGTAAAGGAACCCGTTGGCGTGTGGTCACGACAGGGCTTCGAGTCGCGCATACTGAACCACAAGCCACTTAGTGCCTTCCTGATCAAAATTCACCTCTACGCGAGCGTTGCTACCCCGACCCTCAAAATTGAGTACGACCCCCTCGCCAAACATTTGATGGTATACGCGCTGACCCAGGTTTAGCCCCGTATCGGCGGCGGGAGCGGCGCTTCCATAGTTGCTCATCGGTCGGCTGACTTTGCTGTGTAAGCGAACCTCGTTGACAAGTTCCGTTGGAATCTCGCGCACAAAACGAGAGGGCGAATTGTAGCTATCACTTCCATGCAGGCGGCGACTCTCGGCATAGGTCATTACCAGTCTTTCCATTGCGCGAGTGATACCGACATAGCAGAGTCTTCGCTCTTCCTCTAGACGGCCAGGCTCTTCGATCGACATCCGATGAGGAAATAGGTTTTCTTCCATCCCGGCGAGGAAAACCAACGGAAACTCGAGTCCCTTGGCAGAGTGCAGCGTCATAAGCTGTACGCTGTCTTCGTGCGCGTCCGCTTGACCTTCACCCGCGTCCAAAGCCGCACTATCGACGAACTGCTGCAAGGGAGAGAGTTCTTCGCCCTCTGGGACAAAAGCTCGGGCCGCACTCACCAGCTCATCGAGGTTCTCCACCCGAGCCAAGCCTTTCTCACCCTTTTCCTTCTCATGGTGCGGTCGCAAGCCAGATCGGCGAACCACCTGATCAACCAGCTCTTCCAAGGTCATTGGGTCCGTTGCGCTGTCCATCTCATCGACAAGTACTCGAAACCCCTCGAGAGCCGTCAGGGCGCGTGCACTGAGCAGTTTTTCCTCATCACAGGACAGCATGGCCTGCCAGAGCGTGCACTGGTGTTCTCGGGCCACCTGGCGCAATGTGTCCAGGGTCTTACTACCGATGCCTCGGGGAGGAATGTTCACAACACGCTCCACCGCTGCATCGTCTCCCCGGCTGACGAGCAAGCGCAGGTAAGCCATCGCATTGCGAATTTCTAGCCGCTCATAGAAGCGCTGGCCACCGTAGATACGATAAGGAATGTCGGAGCGCAGCAGAGCCTCCTCTAAGATCCGTGACTGCGCATTTGAGCGATAGAGTATGGCGATGGAGCGCCGCGTGTTCCCCTTGCTAATCCAGCTTTCCAACTGTTCAACGATGAAGCGGGCCTCATCCTGTTCATTAAAGCCCGCGTACAGCTGAATTGGGTCGCCCTCATCGCCGGCACTCCAGAGTTCTTTGCCCAAGCGGCCGCTGTTGTGGGCAATGACCCCGTTTGCGGCCTGAAGAATCGTCTGCGTAGAGCGGTAGTTCTGCTCCAGGCGAACCACCCGCGTACTTGCGAAGTCCTCGCCGAAGCGCTGAATATTTTCAATTTTAGCCCCGCGCCAGCCGTAGATAGACTGATCATCATCGCCCACGGCGACGACTGGAACCTGCTCGCCGGCAAGAACTCGGAGCCAGGCGTATTGAATCGTATTGGTATCCTGGAACTCGTCGACCAAAATCTGCCGGAAACGAGTTTGGTAGTGATTCAACACATCGGGAGACATCAGCCAGAGCTCGTGCGCGCGCAGCAAGAGTTCGGCAAAATCGACCAATCCACCGCGCGCGCACGCTTCCTCATAGGCCGTGTAAATGCGCAGCATTGTTTTCTCGTAGAGGTCTCCCAGCGGCGGCTCTATATGGCCCGCACGGCGCCCCTCGTCTTTTTGCTCGTTGATGTACCACTGCGCTTGCTTGGGCGGCCAGCGAGAATCATCGAGCTGAAGCTCTCGGCAAACCCTTTTCACTAAGCGCAGCTGGTCATCGCTATCGAGAATCTGAAAGTTCTGCGGAAGACGCGCCTCCTGCCAGTGGGTTTTAAGGAGGCGATGGGCGAGACCATGAAAGGTGCCAACCCACATTCCATGCGTCGGTATTTGGAGCATGGTCTCGATACGGGCGCGCATTTCCTTTGCGGCCTTATTGGTAAAGGTAACGGCAAGCAGTCCATGGGGAGACAGCCCTTCCGCTCGAATCAGCCAGGCGATTCTGTGCACGAGCACTCGCGTTTTACCGGATCCCGCGCCCGCGAGAACCAGCATGTTTCCCGATTCGGCGGCGACCGCGTCGCGCTGCGCATCATTCAGACCTGTCAAGATATCGCTTACGTCCATGGCGCCATTCTAGGGCCTGTTAAGCAGCCCTTACCAGAAGTGAAGAGCCGCTTGTCCATCTAGAAGCGGTTGGCGCATCCCTTTGCTACTATTTCCGTTCTATGTTTCGCCTATTAGGATCCGGAAGCACTGATGGAAGCGGATAAAGACACCGACGGCCGGACCGAAGGACTCACCGATGAAGAGGCTAGCCCCTCGCCGTTCGTAGATCGCGACGACGACAATTTCGGTGGCTTTGCTGATTCGGATTATTCAGCGGATTTTCCTGGAACTCCGGAGAGCCGAGATCTAGACCCCGATCCGGGCTACGCCGCCTTTGCGAGCGAACTGGACGATCCGTTAGCGGACTGGCCATCTCCAGAGACACCGTTGGAAGAGCTGCCCGAAGTAAAGGCCGCCCTTGGGCCTGCTCCTGCGGAGCGCAAACCGGGGGCGAGCCCCGGTGTCGAAAGCGAGTCTACTGGTGCTGACAGCGACAGCTTCGCGGCGGTCCTAGTCGATAGCGACAGCGGTAACGAGGGCTACTCCGAATACGAGCTCCCGGAACTCGAAGAGACCTTATCGCAGGCTAAACCGGACCGCACCGAGACTTTTGACCAAGGGAACCTCGACGGCCAGGCTGCCGCGTACGCAGCGCCCATGGCCCATGCAGCCGACGAGACTTCGATAGAGCTTTCCGTAGCTGGCGCACCAATCGACGACGAGCTGATATCAAGTGATACCTCGCCGTTGCTCGACGAAAGCACTGATCTAGATTCGGCCGAGGACATCACCTCGCCCCAGCCTCCGCTGACCGATGCTGACGCGCTGGATCCTGTTCTGGACTCCCTCGACCCCGTACCCGTCTTTGAACACGACAGCCCGCCCGAACTCGCTCCGAACCCCGCTCCGAACCCCGCACCGAACCCTGCTCCGAACCCTGCTCCGAACCCTGCTCCGAACCCCGCAATTACAGGGCCCGAACAAGAGTCGTATTCCGCGCCTGCCAGCTTCGCGTCTCCAGAGATGGATGAGCTGGTACCGCCGCCGCCCTCCGCACCCGTTGAGACAGCCACGGCTGATTTGAACGAAGTGCCCTCAAGGCAGTTTGAAGAAGAATTCGTCGATGACTTTTTGAACGACCTGGATCCGCCGGAAGAACTCGCAGGAGAGGCGGGCTCGGCACAGGGGGTGTCTGCAGACGCGGAATCAGCTGGAGAAAGTTTCGCAGAAGTTGCTGCAACCGTACGCTCGGCAACTGATACGGATAGCAATTTGGCAAGCTCCGCTGAGCGACCGCCCGAGAAAAAAGACGATGCGGAAGAACGTCGAGGTTTTAGCATTCCTTGGGGACTCGTCGCAGTCCTGTTGGCCGCAGTTGCGCTGGTCGCAGTCGGTGGCTATGGCGTCGTCAATCAGCGCCAAGAAATGCAGGAAGAAATCAGACGTTTGCAAGCTCAGCTGGCGACCACTTTGACCGCAGAAGAGGCAGAGCTAGAGAGAGAACAGCAGCGACAGATGGAAGTTGAGAATGAATCGCTCTCCGCAGAACTCGAAGCTCTAGCTGCGGAGAATCAGGATCTGGCAAATCAATTGACCACTCTGGAGTCGCAACTTGCCGATCGCACAGCGCAAGCGGATCGGGAGCGAGAACAGGCCCAACGCAGAGCGGCCCAGGAGCAAAGAGCGGCAGAGGAGGCGCGTAGGCTCGCGGCGCAAAAACGCGCAGAGGAGGAAGCTGCGGCGCAAGCGCGCCTAGCAAGCAGTCGCGCACAAAACGCTCCCAGTGAACCGAGCTCGCTCGCGGCCGCAGACAATCTTTCGGGAACTTGGTTTGTCAATTTCGGGTCCTATGCGCAGAGAGATGTCGCACAGCGATGGGCTGATACGCTCTCTGTGGATGCGGGTGAAGTACGCATACAAACCGCTCAAGCAGCTGGCAAGACGCTCTTTCGAGTGCGTGTTGTGGGTTTGGGAACGCAAGATGATGCGGAACGCATCGCCACGGGCCTGGAGCGCCAGTATCGTCTCCCTCGCCTATGGGTCGGAAAAAACTGAGGAAGCATGAACATCATGGCAGTCAGCGCACCGGTGAAAAACCTCGAGGTAGTGGTTTTTTCGCAAAAACAGACCGTTGTCTTCGCACTCTTGGCGATGCTTTTTGTGTCTAGATCGGTATTTGCATTCGAGGAATGCACACCTCCGATTAAGCCTAACTTGCCCGATGGCGCGCAAGCGACCATGCAGGAGATGCTGAAAGGGCAAAACGCTGTAAAGGATTACCAGGCGCGCAACATGGATTACATGCGCTGTCTGCAAACCCACATCGATAAAGCGGGATCGACCGTGTCACATACTCTGGACTCGGCAACGCGAGCCATTGCCCTTACTAATCACGGCCGTGCGAACAATGCTTACAATGCGGCCGTGTCCGCCGAGGAAGAGGTCGCGGGCGACTTCAATATTGAACTTCGGGAATTTAAGGCGATGAACGCCCGCCGAAATTAGCTAGCTCAATCACCCTGGCATATCTTCCTGAGACTTGTGAGCAAGGCGGTGGGCATTGACTTCCCAGTTCTTGCCGTCGAACTCGACGATGCGTAGCTTTTTAGGAAGTTCGTCGAGGCAATTCACGTTGACATCTACGCCGTCCGGATTGGATCTGGGCTTGTAGAAGGGCTTAATCCCACATTCGTCGCAAAAGTAGTGCTCCGCGACCCCGCTGTTAAATCGATAGCAACGTAGTCTGTTAGCACCTCGGTCCAGACGAAATCGCGATTGGGGTACGATCAAATGTAGATAGCCGCTTTTTTGACAGATAGAACAGTTGCAGCGCTCCACTTCGACATCGTCACTGGTGGTCACGCAAAAGCGAACGGCCCCGCAATGGCAACCGCCAAAAAATTCTCTCAAAGGTAGACTCTATCGCTATTGGGACTAGAGCATCGTAGCGGGAAAATCCTCCAGCTTGAAGCGAGAGTGGAAGTCCGACGCGAGAGAGCGTGTATCGCGGTCTGTCGCGTCGAGAATAGACATCAACTCGTCAACGAAAACTCGGTCTGAAGACGCGGCCAGCGCTTCTAAATTGAGGGGGCAGTTCTGCTGTACGATCTCTAAGTCTTCGCATAGACCTTGCCGATCGTTTAAACCGAGCATTCTGGACACGCGGTTGCAGATAGCGGACACGACCGCCATATCGCGACCGTCAAACGCGGCTATCGACCTAGACCTTCGCTGCAGATTTTTCTCCGCAATGCTGACTACTTCTGCTCTCATACGCTCCAAATCTCCCTCCCAAGCTGACGTCGCCGGGAAGACCCAGTCGTCGCTCAGCGGGGGTTTGCCTGCTTGCGTTGACGGGTCATAGGTGGAAGGTAGAGGTAAATGGGAGGGAGTGGGAGTAAGAGAGCGCGGTTTTGTGCGATGCCTCGCATTCACCGAGATATATCTGTGGCCCAGTTCTCAGAATAGCCAGTCGCGATGGGTGAGGTTGCGCGTCGCCGAAGACCTACTCGGGTAGCGCGGCAGCGGCACCTTCTGCAGACCCGGTCAGAAAGTACAGAAGCGGCCCAAAGGAGCCCAGACAAACGGTAAGAGCGACCCACAGCCAAGGGTTTCGCCCCTTGGCTATGGCATCCGGTATCAGAAAAGTAAGCACGAGAAAGAGCGCGATTACGAGGTCGATAAACACCTGCCAGCCCCCCGGCGAGGTATGAAAAGATAGAATTCCGGAAATCCCGCCATGGACTAATGCGTAGTAGGTCAGTGCTGCAAAGGGCACAAGAATGATTGCGGAGAACAATTTGCGCTTCATCATCGCGGTTGATCCTGTTGTGTTTTTTTTCGTTGGCAGGAGATCCTGCCTTTTGTCTCGAACCAGTCCAATGACCTTTCAGGTAATTGAATTCGTGACTGCGCTGGCTTAAAACGATGGGTGATTGAACGGGTTCTGAGTAACAGCGATGACTGCCGCGTTAAATACTTTTCCTCAATTATGTCGCCAGTGGCGACAAAGTCGTCATCTTTCTCAGCTCGCCCTGGCGGAAAATGCGGAGGTCTCCCAGCGCCATCTCAGTTGGTTGGAAACCGGTCGTAGCCAACCGAGTCGAGACATGGTGTTGAAGCTTGCCGAGGCTCTGGAAATTCCGCTGCGGGAGAGAAACTCGCTGCTTCTGGCAGCGGGATATGCGCCCTACTATCGCGAGTCGAGTCTCGAGGAGCCGCATATGGTGCATGTGCGAGCGGCGTTAAGACGGGTGCTTGAACATCAGGAACCCTTCCCCGCTATTGTGGTGGACCGAGCTTGGAATCAAGTGCTTGGGAACAAAGCGTCCGAGCTTCTTCTCGCTTTGTCCGATAGAGACGCAGATGATCCGGGACCCTTCAATTTAGCGGAAGCCACTCTTCGCCCGGGCGGGCTCAGGCGGTTTATTCTCAATCCAGAGGTCGCGCTGCCGCTATTTGTTCTGCGTTTGCGACGGGAAGCGCTAGCATCCGGTGAAGCGTCCGTGATCGCTAGAGTGGAAGCCTTGATTCGCGCCGCCGGACCGCTCCCTGAACTCGACTCGGGTACGGATTCGCTATTACCCGTACTCCCAATCGAACTGGAGCTTGATGGTCTGCACTTATCCCTCTTCTCCGTTATGTCTACCTTTGGTACGCCGCAGGATGTGACCACGGATGAGCTTCGTATCGAGTCGTTCTATCCCATGGACAACGAGACTACTGCTTTCTTTGAAACAATCGCGTCAGGCTCTGCTGCCTAACAGTTTCTCCCTTAGCGCGAACTAACCTAGACTACTCGCTGGCCCTAAGAAGCGGCGACATATTGGGCAAGGCGCCGGACTGATCGGCCAGATAGCTTTGAGACGTTCGGACGAAGCCATTCAAGTAGCGAATGCATTTGTGACTTGCGCGGGCGCCGGCAGTTCGTCAGAGTCAGCGCATGGCTAATATTCTAATCATTTACTCAACGACCGACGGGCACACCAAGAAAATCTGCTCAACAATACGAACGCATCTCATCGCAAAAGGTGACGATGTGAAGCTAGTATCGGTTACCAGCGCAAACACAGAAGAGCTAGAGTCCTTCGATAAATTGATCGTCGGCGCAAGCATTCGCTACGGCAAGCACAGTAAACAAGTTCGATCCTTTGTGAGCGAAAACAAAAACGTGCTGGACAGCAAGCCTAATGCGTTTTTTAGTGTCAATGTGGTGGCGCGCAAACCGGAGAAGAACACGCCGGATACCAACCCCTATATCGGAAAATTCCTAGAGCAAGTTCCCTGGCGCCCGCAGCACCTTGGCGTTTTCGCGGGGGTCATCAATTATCAGATCTACGGGTTTTTCGATCGCCTGATGATTCGCTTTATTATGTGGATGACCAAAGGACCCACCGATCTGAGCAGCAATGTCGAATTTACCGACTGGACTCGTGTCGATGAGTTCGCAACCTTAATTCATGAGATTTAACGAGCATGCCAGCAAAAACATTACCCCCTAGCATTTTTGGTCGCTTATTCGGGGCCGCTCTGATCCTTGTCGCGACTGTGACCGCGGATGCCGGCGAAACCGGTATAGACACAATCTCCGCAGAGGCTTTTCAAGCGGAACGCAAAGACGAAGTTGTTTTAGATGTTCGAACGGTCACGGAATACCGGTCCGGGCATCTGGAAGATGCAATCAACAT
The DNA here is from genome assembly GCA_039815155.1 of Pseudomonadota bacterium. Taxonomy (GTDB): domain Bacteria; phylum Pseudomonadota; class Gammaproteobacteria; order Pseudomonadales; family Halieaceae; genus Congregibacter. The sequence goes on along the minus strand of JBCBZV010000011.1, from coordinate 22,150 downwards.
CAATATAAACGACAGAAACTTCGAACAGCGCATTGCAGCGCTGGACCCCAGCAAGACCTACGTCGTCCACTGCGGAGCCAACGTCCCCAATGGTCGGGCAGATCGGGCCCTCGCCAAGCTTCGTACCGCAGGATTTAGCAACCTGCGATCCCTAGAAGGAGGCTACGACGGTTGGGTTGCGACTGGCGGAGCCGTGTCGACAGCCAAAGAGTAGCATCGGGGCAACTTTCCCAAATTGACCTGTGACACTCGCTGGAGGACTCTGCCACGAGCAAGCACTGGCAAAAACAGCAGAGCCGCATAAGCGGAGATCAGGCAAATGACCGACAAATTTCAATTAGGACTTGCGAACCGTAGAGAGGTGATGGGCGACGAATTCGTGGATCGCGCTTTCGATAACGCTAGTGAGTTCACCAGACCTCTTCAGGATTTGGTTACGAGCAACTGCTGGGGCGAAAGCTGGCCAGATGAAACGCTCACCAAAGGCACACGCAGCCTACTTACGATTAGCATGCTTACGGCTCTGCGCGCTTCAACGGAGCTAAAAGGCCATGTGCGAGGCGCTCTGCGCAACGGCTGTTCCGTGGAAGAAATTCAAGCAACGCTGCTGCACGCGACCGCGTACTGCGGATTCCCGGCTGGCGTGGAGGCCTTTCGCGCAGCCGATGAAGTGATTCAATCCTGGAAAGAGGGCGAAGCCTAAAGCTCCAGACCTTCCCGCGAAGCCCGTCGTAGAGCGCCCGACACACTGGCGAATGAAAATCATTCGCAGCATAATCCCTGCCGGTTTGCGGCCTGTTACTTCACCCAGACGATATTACCAATCGCAGAAACGAACTTAACTCGATTCGTACTCTAGCCGGATTGAGAGCCTTGTCAGCCGATAGGTTTCGACGCCTGTCAACGATTCGCCGTCTTTGGGACACGTCTTATGGCAAGAATAAACCGTCCATCGCATCTTCTTTCGACAGAATTCGCGAGCCACCGCACGGGAATTGCTGCTGCGAGAACAGAGCGCCTTTCGGCTTCGGCGTGTTTTGCGGATCTCTCAAAAGCATGGGCCGTCGTGACTGCGGCTCTTTTTAGCCTCGCATCCGGAACCCAAGCGCAGACCTTGGGAAAGCTGCCCGAGATCGAAGAAGTGATCATTTATGGCACTAAACAGGGTCTGACCCTCCAAGAAGTCGACGTATCCGTAGAGATGTTTGATGCGGAGCGCATTGAACAAGAAAGCCTCTTTGATCTCGACGACTTGCTGTTCCGGACGCCGAATGTTCAAACCAGCGGCTCCACGGCAGACTTTTCCATTCGCGGCATTTCGCGCTTTGGTGCCGGGGGCGCGGGTCAGGGAGTTACATTCAATGTGTACATCGATGGCGCACCGATCACCTCCATTGCCCTAAGCTACGGCTTCGATAGCCTCTGGGATCTGGCGCAGGTAGAGGTCCTGCGGGGGCCGCAGTCTACGGTTCAGGGCCGCAACGCGCTGGCAGGTGCAATCGTCATGCGCACTTCTGATCCGACTTTCGACTGGGAAGCCAGAGCAAGAGCCCGGGTAGCTAGCTTTAATACGCAGCAATACGCCGGAGTCCTATCTGGGCCACTCATAGAGGATGAACTCGCTTTTCGTGTTTCCGCCGACTATCAAACTACCGATGGGTTCATCACTAACGGTTTTACTGGCCGTGACGATAATGCGCGTGAGAACACCTTGCTCCGCGGAAAGCTACGCTGGACACCGGCTGCGGTACCCGCGTTAGATGCGCGACTTTTGCTTGACTACAACTCGTCAACCGTCGGTCCACAAAGCTATCGCGTGTTTTCGAACTTTGCTGCGGACGACCCCGCGTTTTTGACCGACTTCGACTACAACGATCACATCTCCTACATATCCCAGGAAGTCAGCGACAACGAAACGCTGCGCACCATCGCCGACTTGAGCTATGCGCTCAACCCAAACCTAACGCTAAAGACCATCTTTACCTATGAGAATAACGATCTTGATCGGGTGCTCGGCGACCCCGACAACCCAGGCCAAATCGACAGTGTCGTAAACGAAGATCTCGTTAACGAGCAAGACACTAAAACTTATTCTGCGGAAGTGCGCTTGGAGTTCTTGAAAGATAAGTGGTCCGGTTCCGTGGGCGCTTACTACTTTTTGGACGATGAGACCCTCGATACGATCTTTTTCTCACCCTTTCTCGGTTCGGTCTTTTTCTCTATCGATCCGATAACGACACTCATTGTCGGGACGTCTTTCACAGAAACGCGAACGGAAAACCACGCCGTTTATGCACAGGTTCGCTACGATCTGAACGAGCACTGGACCTTCGACCTAAGCGCTCGTTACGATCGCGAGAGCTTCGAAACTAGCGAAGAAAGCTCCGTACCCACGCTTGACCCCTTGGATTGTCGCGCCACTTTGCCGGACTTCCTTAGAGAGCTCTTGGAAGTACCTAGCAACGATATCGCCTGCATTGACCTAGTGATCCTGGTGACGGACGCGCAGGAAGAACTCCCGGAGCAAGACGAAACCTACGATGCCTTCCTGCCTAGAGCCGCCGTTACCTACAATGTCAACGACGATCTGGCTCTGTTTGCCTCCGCCCAGCGCGGTTACCGCGCTGGGGGCACCTTCCTGCAGCTCACCCTCGCTGGGAACATTGTGCGCTCCTACGACCCCGAGTTTTTGACCAACTACGAACTTGGCTTTCGGTCCCAATGGCTGGATCAACGGCTTACGGTCAACGGAAACCTCTTTTACGGCATTTTGGAGGACCAGCAAGTTCGCATACCAGGACCCTCGGGCGGTTTTACTGATGAAGAGATCGTTAATGCCGGAGAAACGACCTTGCAAGGCCTGGAAATGAGCTTCGAGTTCGCTGCTACAGCGGAACTAGAGCTGTTTGGTTCCCTCGGATTATTGGATGCCACTTTCGATGATTTCCCCTTCGCCGCGCCGGGTTTGCCCTTCGATAATCTCGCGGGCAATAACTTACCTCGCTCGCCTAGCACAAGCTTCTCGCTGGGGGCGAACTACCTTCACGGCTCCGGTTTCTTTGCGAATGCAACGCTGAGCTACGCCGGTCCGCAAGACAGCACCATCACTAATTTCGACGAGAGCGACTTGGGCCCCGGTCTTACAGAACGTGTGGGAAGTCGAACGCTCGTCAACGCGCGAGTAGGATACAAGGGGCAGAACTTTATGCTGCAAATATATGCGACGAACCTATTGGATGAAGATCAGCTTGCCAGCAACTTTTTAGCAAACGTAGGGCCAGATACCGGAAACATCGTGTACCGCCCTGCACCGTTGGCAAATGTCCTAGCTCCGCAAGCCGTTGGGCTAGGTATAGACTGGGCGCTCTAGGCGTCAAAATATAGCTCCCGAGCAATGAGAAATACATCGCGACTTCCTTGCCCTTTTTTCTCGCCGTTGGTGTTTTCGCTTCTGCTTAGTGCATCATCGATTGAAGCGGCGGGCGCAACCCTGGAAGCGGCCCTGCTCAATATAAAGCAGATCCATCCCGCTTACCGGTCTGATTACCGGGGGCGGGAGGCTATCAATCTCAGTGGCCTCGCCCAGTTTGAAAATACCGTATTCGCTCTCGGTGATAAGCCCGCTGACCAGTGCCTGTATGCACTTCAAGAGGAGGAGCGATACTGGCGCATCGACGGCTGCGTATCCTTGGAGATCGACGGCCGAGCAGATCTGGAGGGGGTTTTCGCCGTAGGTCGGGAGTTTTTTTTGGTGAATGAGGCGGGCCAGGACGTATACCGATTTCTATTCAGTGGACGAAGCGCTTCCAAAGAGCCGCTCCGTATTCGTTTCCCCTGGGTTGCGGCAACCGCGCTGTGGCGAAATGCAGGCTTAGAAGGTGTTGCCTACGACGCGCGGCAACATCTGCTGTATCTGGCCAAGGAGCGCGACCCCAGCGTGATCTACGTGTTTGAACTGGACGAAGAGGGACAGGCAACCTATCTTCGGGAGTTCTCTATCGAACCTGCCGCAGACGCACACCCACATCAGAGCATTTCCGATCTATTCTTTGCCGATGGCTTCTTGTACGCGTTGGAACGACGCGCTTACAGCATTGCCAAAGTCAATCCGCGAACTGGGGCGGTGGTCAGTCGAGCTAGTTTTGCTCAGTTGCGCGACGCTAGTGGTGCTCTCTATTTAGACGACAAAGGCTATGGCCTGGCTGAGGCAATGCTTCTCTTAGAGAAAGAAATTTTGCTGGGGATAGACAATAACGGGAAAATCACGAACCCAAAAAACAAATGGGTTAAGCAGTTCTCTCTCAGCGGCGACGAATCCTCGATTATTCGCCTCCGTCGCCCGGTGGACTTTTAGGGAATTGCTGGGATGCTAGAGGAGGCACTTTCCCAAGAAGCGATACGGCGCCTGGCAGCGTCCGAATACGAACGCGCGTTCGACCTCTTTCCCAACTGGAGGCATCCTTTCAGCCATATCGAAATGACCCACAGTAAACGCTGCTTCGGTCAGGCTCACGTTGACGGACGCATACTGCTATCAAAGAGTTTTCTTGGAACGGCGGCGGTCGAAGATCTGCGCGACACTCTTCGCCACGAATTTGCTCATCTGATTGTCGGCATCGATCAAAAACACAACGCCCACTGGCGCTGTGCGGCAGCTTCCCTGGGGGCAACCCCGAAGGCCTGTGGCAATGCACGCTCAGAAGAATTGAACCAGCGCATGAATGATGCACCCTTTACTCTAGTCGCAATCATGCAGACCGGGGAAGAGAAAGAGCTCAGACAGGTACACCGTCGCTCCCGCCGCTATCAGGATTATCGATTCAGTCTCTATGGACAGCGTTACCATATAGACGGGGAATGGGTGGAACGCTTCCGCTACGACGCTAACCGGTGAGGAACGCCATGATTGTGACCAATACAGAAGAAATTCCTGGAAGAGAGATCGTCGCTTGCCATGGCGTGGTGTCGGGCAGCACTGTGCGTGCCAAACACGCGGGGCGGGACATCATGGCTGGCCTGAAGAACATCGTTGGCGGTGAGTTGAAGGGCTACACAGAGCTCCTGATAGAGGCCAGAGACGAGGCGACGGAGCGTATGTGCTCTCAGGCGAAAGCTATGGGCGGTAACGCGATTGTTAATGTGCGTTACTCCACCTCATCGGTTACCGCAGGCGCATCGGAGATTTACGTCTACGGTACCGCCGTCACGGTCGCGTAACGGGGCGGGGGGCAGGGCATGTTCGATTTCTATCTTTTCCTAGCACTTATCGCCATCGGCTTTGTCGCCGGCCAAACATTGGAAAAACGCCATTATCGATCCATTGTGCAGCGCGAATCCGATCTTCTTCAGGTCCCGACCACCAACAGCAAGAAACCCCTTGGCACCCTTGAGGGGCCAGTCAGGAGTGAGCTCGTCCAAGGTGCCTGTGTCATTTCCGTTGATTACTTCAAACGCATCGTCGCCGCGCTGCGTCAACTTTTCGGCGGCAATGTTCGCAGCTACGAAACGCTCGTAGACCGTGCGCGACGAGAAGCAATTCTCCGCTTAAAGGAAAACTGTCCTGGAGCGCTGCAGATCATCAATCTACGGATTGAAACCTCATCGATTACAAAGGGCTCAGCGCAACAGGTGGGCGCAGTAGAGGTGCATGCCTATGCGACAGCAATCTATGCCGACTGATACTTCGCATCTTTGTATAGTCCCGTTGAGCCAAACCTCCTTGGGCCTAATCCGCCTGGGCGCGACACACTTGTATTTAAACCCTTGGGCATGACCCGCTAGCGCTGGCGGGAGTCGCGTGTGAAATACCAGCCCAAACAGCTGCAGCAAAACCATAATGTCAGCCACGAAAACCCCTTAAAAGAGTTTTTCACTCTACTGCTTGGCGCGGCCCTCCTCTTCATTGCATTTGTGGTTGCTACCGGCTTTCTGGTCGACCGAGCCGTTGGCTACATCAATCCAGAACTAGAAGCGCGACTGTTCGCAAACTCGATGTTGGATGCGTTCGCCAGTGACAAGGAGACCATGGATCAAGAGCAACAACTCCGAGAACGGGAGCTTCAGGCGATGCTTGATCGGCTCGGCGAGTGCATCGATGTCGGCTATCCGGTGCATCTGCGATTGGTGGCGTCTGCGGATTTGAACGCGTTCGCCTACCCGGGTGGGAACATCGTCGTGCTTTCCGCACTCGCTGATAAACTGGCAACAGAAAATGGAATGGCCTTTGTGCTGGCGCACGAACTAGCACACTTCAAGAATCGAGATCACCTGCGCGGTATGGGCCGGTCGCTGGTCATCCTCGCCGCATCGGTGGCTATCACGGGTGTCAATTCGAGCCTCTCCTCGGTACTGACGCCTGCTATGGTTTTCGATAGCGCTCAATTTTCTCAGAGACGAGAGCGCGATGCAGATGCTACCGCCCTCCGTGCTTTGAACTGTTATGCGGGCAATGTTCGTGATGCTACGGAGTTCTTCGATTTTATGAAGACTCAGGAATCCCTGGCCGATTGGTCTGCTATTCACTATTTTTCAAGCCACCCAGAGGTGGGTGAGCGAATAAAAGATATCAGGGCTCTCGCGAAAGAATCGGGATACACGCAAGACTGAAACCCAGATTCGGCGCAAGACCGAGAGCTCCGCCTTGGCGATGACTGCTAGACCACCATAAGCTTTGCGCTGATCGGTTCTCTCGGGGCCGGCCCTGGCGACGTCGCGTACCCCAACCGGATAAGCATTTGAACGGTATGACCAGGCTCTGCCAAAATCTGGTGGATGCGTCGATAGTGCTCGGCCATCGAAGGAAACTCTTGCAGCGCTTGGCTTAAGGGATGAAAAGCCAGGCCCTCTCTAGTCGCCGCCTGCTGCAGACGAACCCAGCTGGCACCCGCATTGAGCTGATCCCGCCTACTGTTAGTGGCCGTGCTGCTCCAAAGATATGCCATCGCGGTCTCGCAGGCGCGCGAGTATCCGTTCAGGCCTTCGTTGAAGGCGGTGCTACCCGGCGCATCCATCGCCGCCCGGCTAATCAGGCCCGCCGCACCCAGCGAACTGAGTAGCGGACCGTCCAGGCAAATGCCCCAAGGGTTTTCCTGGACTTCCTTTTTGCCAATGCGAGTAACGCGAATGGTTTCTCGTCGCGCCGCTGGATCATTCCATTCCACCTCCCAAGCCGCCTTGGTCAGGGCACGAATACTGGCTCTGCGCGCTGAATCATTGCTATAAGAAATATCGACGCCGGTGACGCCCGCTCTGACCAAAGATTCGAGCAGCTCGCTGGAAACCGGAGATTCGGTAGAAAACGGGGATCGAACGGTGCGCCTTCCTTTTGCGTAAGGAAACAGCGGATCGGGAGCAGCGCTGCTATCAGGCACCATTGTCACCCTGGCAACGGGTCTGTCATCCAATAGCGGGAAAGGCTCGCCTTCGGGGAAGGGGGCAATCTCGGGCCGATAACCCATTTCCGTCGCGGCTTGGCGAAAGAGCTCTAAAAACGCGCCGAAGCCGATCGTGATCTGCCGCGCCGGCGGATCGGTCTCCGGTAGCAGACGCTCTCGATTGGCGTAAACGCTAAATTGAAGACCCTCTTCCAAGCGGACCTGCCATGGCTGCATGTTATGAGGATTTGGGGCAAGCACCGCATAGGCGAGCGCGTCCAGGCGCGGATCACCGAAACTCTCACCGGCTCTGGCCCAGGGATCGCGAGCTTCGCGGGAGGTTCGAGTACCCAACCAGCCGCCTGCTCCCCCCAAAAGCAACACACTTCCTCCGCCCGCCTGCAGCAGACTCCGTCGCTTAATCATCTCGTATCTCCAGTTTCCCCTACGTCGAACTTGCACCCTGGCCTAATAATTCAGAATTCAATTTCTTTGCCAGACCCTTGCCGGTAAAACTATAGGACTCGCAACCGGATAGCGCAGATGCAAGCGATGAAGCGCTCGGAATTTTCGGCAAAGCGTCTAGTTGCCTGCTTTTCTGACACTAATTGCGGCTTGGCTAGCCTATGATAGGCGCCTAGCACCGGTACTTTTGGAGTTAGACTAGCAATGCCGCCACCCATCAGGTTACACACATTCCAAAGGGCTATTCCTCCATTTCTTATCCGGTGTATGGCCCGGTTTATAGGTCGTGCGGCGCGCACTGGTGCCGGTAGATTCAAACCCTTACTGTGCCTTTGTGTCGGTCTGGTTGTTTCCTCGCCCTCGTTTGCATCGAGCTTGCACTGCGAAAATGGAAAGCAGCTCGCACTGATCTCCCCTTCGGGCAAGCTTCAGCAAGGCTCCCTTGATCGCTTACTGGGGGCCTATCGGCGAGGCGAGAGATTTCGGCTTGGTTGGGAACTCGATTTCGATGGCGATAGTAAATCTGACATTACGCACTGGGCCGACGGCCTTTTCCTAACCGAGTTCAAAGGCCATCTGTTTGCCCAATTACCCACGATAGAGCGACAACGCCCACTAGATGAAACGGGTGCTATCGAATTCCCAGTCTCGACTCAGCGCTGGAGCGGGCTCATTGGTACGGACGGGTCTTTAGTGGGCCGCTTTTCCGACAGTCAGCCAACTCGAAGCAAAGTAAAGAGCGTGTGGTGTCTCGCGGATGACTCAAGAGCCTGCGAACACCGCTGGCGACTGGTCTACAAACACGATCGCAATGGCACACCGCTGTTGGGGGACAAAGAAAAGCTCTTCGACGCAGTTCGCCTGGGCCGGTCCTTGCGCCTCAACTGGGGATTGCAGAGTCCGCGGGATCCCTCGATTACCGTCGAGCATGTGGCCGAGCCCGTATTCGTCACGATCACAGGAGAGGAGCTGGCGGCCCAATTGCCGGAGCACATAGCCCAGGAGTCCTATGCGAATGCCGCTAAAGCGCGTTTCCAAGATCCGGCGGTACTCTGGCGCGGTCTCATGAGTACCAGCGGGACCTTCGATGCGGCGTGGGTAAATCGCAGTAGTGGAGAGCTAATCCGTCGCTCCCCGCAGCGGGCGTCGATCGGCTGGTATGCATATGGACCCGACTCCCTGTGCGAAGCCGATCACGCTACCTCGCTAGCCGTTCCTGGGGGAGTAGTGCGAGACGTACAGGCCGAGTAAGCAAGACAGCACTATCTCCCTTGATGACCTAAAGAAATCGCTCGCGTAAGAGCGCGCAACGCTCGCTGAGACCGAGTAGATCGGGTAAGGTCGAAGTAGACCTAAGAAAAAAGAGCGACGGACGAGTGCGATGCGAAGAACCCTGACGACCTGCAAGTACCTACTGTTAGCCTTCCTGACACTACCCGGCGTGAGTTGGAGCGAATCCATGGCGAAGCCCGAGCATCCTTATGTATTCCATCTAGTTCAGGCAAAACTCTGGGACCCAGCGGTCGCGAACAACGAAACCTACTATCCGCCAACCTACGACGTAGACGGCTTTACCCATGGAACCGCAAACCCGGCGAAGCTGCTCGCCGTAGCCAATCATTTCTACCCGCAGGTACAGGGAAATTGGTACTGTCTGCAGATGACGGTCGAAAGTCTGCGTGACGCCGGCGTCAAAACGATTTTTGAGGGAACAGCTCCCGTTGGAGACAAACAGCCGGACTTCGACGGTTCCGACGACGAGCTGTTTCCGCACATTCTCGGCGGTATCCCACCGCAAGCTGTACTCGCCAAGTTCCCAGTCGCTAGAGCGGAAGACGGTACTTTCCTGAGCATTGATGGCGTAACAAGCAACTAAGCACAGGGTTTGAGCCCAAGCCAGACAGCTCTATCGGCTACCGGGTCCAGCCCACGACGCAGCGCAAACCGAGTCCTCCGCGCCAGAAGGGAAAGGAAAGGACGAGCGGATCCAGGGCGCTCTGACTACCTCTTTTGGGTTGTCACGCAACAGCGGGACATGACCTCAGTATGGACATCATCTAAGCTGCTTGCTCTTTCGAGGCAGTGGCTTGTGTGTGGCTGCCACCCTCGGCGCTAAAAAAGCACTCTGGCCAACATACGGCCAGCAGCGAGTATCAAACTCATTCCTAAACTTTTCTCCCGGCGATCAACAAATCGACCGGAACAAGCGATATTTCTTGGGGGTAACCATGGAAACAAGTGCAGCAAAGGAGGCTGCCGGACTGCGTCACGAAACCGATCTAAGAGTTCACGGTGTGGCGCATGATATGCAGCGTTTGATGGAGCTACTGCAAGGCTTGAGCACAAGAATCGCGCGCTCTCTTTCTTGGGAACACGTGGCGATGGGCATAGTCGAGATACAAGAGCTGGCGCGTAGTGCCGAAGACATGGCGTGTGAACTTAAGAATCTCTCAGAAAAGAAAAGTAGTGTTCTTCATATTGGTAGAGCGACAGCCCGTATAGAGCGGTTGTTGAGAACCATAGCGGGACCGCGTCTTACCCTGCGCTACGAGGGCCTTAGGGATGATCTCAGAGTTTATCTCTCAGCGGTTAGCTTGGAGCAAATTTTGATTAATCTGGTTACGAACGCCCGCAACGCCGGTGCGGAAACGGCAACAATTCAGATAGATCATGAGCCGTGTCACTCGGACCGAGAACACGTTTGCCACAACGGTTTTGTGACACTGATGGTAGCCGATAACGGCTGCGGTGTGACTGATGATCAGCTGACAGAGCTTTCCCAGCTGTTCCACTACAGCGACGAAGCGAGCCGCTATGGCGCGGGGCTCACCACCGTGAACAATCTCGCAAGAACAAGCGGAGGCCATCTAGAAATATGGAATCAGCGCGAGGGCGGTCTCGCCGCCAAGGTCTCTATGCCAAACGCTGCTCGGCAGCTACGCGAGGTCCGTGGGGCGCAAGTGCACACACTCTTATAACAGCCCGAGAGCCGAGCCCCGCAGTGCGGCGGTTATTCGGTCCTTGACGTTTAATTTTTCGAAGATACGTCTGAGGTGTGTATCAACGGTGTGAACGGATATGGACAGTATCTGAGCGATTGCGGCGTTGCTCTTCCCCTGAGAAACCCAGCACAGAATCTCGATCTCGCGAGGTGACAGCGTCGCAGCGGAGTCCTTAAGAAACAGGATCCGGCAAAACTCCTGGTGACCGAACTGACAAACCGACTGGAAAAGGTTAACGGAGGACGGCGGCGGCCGGGGCTCGCCCGATCCAAAACCCAGACCAACGTAGCCTCCGCGGCCAAAAGGTCCGAAGACAGGAATGGCCAAACCGTCACCCAAAGATTCCTTATCCAGCTCATCCAGATAATAGCGCTCGTCTTCCGTTAAATCCTCAAAGCTTCGTGCATCGCTCCAGAAGAAACCGTGTGTCGCATGGCTCGCATGCCTCGGTATTGGGTCGATCAGCTGAAACTCCGTCTCATACCGTTTTACCCAATCGGGTGGAAATCCATGCGCCGTGACCGTGATGTGCGGAGATCTATCGACTGCGCCAAGGGGTGGAAGGTGGTGGTAGCTCATCATGGCCATTCCCACGCCCGTAAAGTAGTCAACCAGGAGTTCTCGAAGATCATCCGCCGTTTCTGATCGACGCGCGCAATCCATAAATTCGGTCAGCCCTTCCAGTGATACTTGTGCTTGCTTAGTCATAGCGTGGAGCCAGGTGAAAACGCCAAATCAGTTTAGCTTCCTACTATTTACCAGCAAATCGGGTTTTTGATCAGCAAATAGGCACAGGGAACGAGAGGATATCTGTAACGAATAATTGATCAATTTGTGAGACTTTCGTGATAACTCGAAAGCTGCTTCTCACCACACTGCCGAATTCGCCCATTCACGGAGCATCGGCAATGAAAAAACCATTAACGTCTCTCAGCCTGCTAGCAGCGCTCGCCGCGCCCGCCAGCGCCACCGATTTCGATGTGGAAATTATCAATCTAACCCGCGGCAGCTGGTTCACGCCGTTTTTGGTCGCTGCCCATGCAGACAGCGCCCGTCTATTTATGAGCGGTGAACCCGCCAGTGCGAGTTTGCAAAGCATGGCCGAAGGGGGTGACATCGCCGCCTTACAAGCAGATGTGGAAGCGCTGAACGCTACGATTGCCGCCAACCCTGCGGGCGGCTTGCTCGCTCCCGGACAGCGAACCATGGCGTCTTTAAATACAGACGATGCGCCGGACAACACACAGCTGTCGATCGTCGCCATGATCCTACCAAGCAACGATGGTTTCATGGGCTTGAATGCCATCACGATCCCTACCGAGCCGGGACGCTACGTCTATAACGTCAACGCCTACGATTCTGGAACGGAAGGCAACGACGAGGTCGTAGGCAGCGGCGCGCCGGGTGAACCTGGCTTCCCCGCGCCCCCTCCCGTTCTAGCGGCGAGCGGGTCTAATGGAACCGGGATAACTGCCTCGCCCGAGGGCTTTGTTCACATTCATCGCAATGTTTTAGGGGACGACGACATTTCTGGTGGTGCCAGTGACATCGTCAATACGGTCCACCGCTGGTTGAATCCCGTTGTGCGCGTCGTCCTCACAGTCAACTAAGGGAGAAAGTAATCATGAGATTCTTTTTTTCTTCAACGATTGGGCGCTCCTTTGCGATCTTCGCGATTGCGTTGACAGCAGCTTGCAGCGACAGCAACAACTCCACACCTGAGCCGGAACCTGTGGTAACCACTCCGCCAGATCCCGAACCCGTTGTAAATGCGGCCTTTGAAGTCAGCGTTGTAAACCTGACGCTCGGGCAGCCGCTGTCTCCCATTGCGGCGGTCGTGCACGATGGAGATTTTCGCGCGTTCACAGTTGGTGAGGCTGCCACGGACGGCCTTGAGCTGCTCGCAGAGGAAGGCGATAACAGCGGGTTTCTCGAGGAGGCTAGCGGTCGCGCTGAAGCGAGCGGCGAAGCACCGGTAGGTCCTGGCGCAAGTGATACCTTGCTAATAGAACTCGACGGTGATGATGTAAGCAGTGCGGCGATCACCGTAATGACTATGCTCGTCAACACAAACGATGCGATAGCGGGAGTGAACAGCTTGGACATTTCTGCCTTAGCGGTAGGTGACTCGGTAGTCATGAACTCCGTCGCCTATGACGCTGGGACGGAAGCAAACACAGAGCAAGCAGGTACGATCCCCGGCCCCGCTGATGGCGGCGAGGGCTTCAACGACGCTCGCGACGATATTAGCGATCAGGTCACTATGCACGGGGGCGTGGTGACCGCCAGCGATGGGCTGGCGACATCGGTGCTCAGTGAAGTCCATCGGTTCGACAACCCGGTGCTCCGCCTGCGAGTAACCAGGACTCAGTAAGCTTAAGTCCGTGCGGGAACTCAGCGCAGTTAGGCGCCTCTAATGGAACTGTTTCGGATCGAGTCGAAACATTCCAATGCGGCGCCAAAAACAATGACTGAAACGCCAAGGATACTGCTGGTCGAAGACGACCCGGACATCGCTCGTCTAGTCCAACTTCATCTGGACGACGTTCCCGCTGTCACGACCCACAGTAGCCGAGGCGATGAGGGGCTGGCACTCGCTCGGCAGCAAAGCTGGGATTTGATCATCCTCGATATTCGGCTTCCCGGGCTAAGTGGTCTCGATATCTGTCGAGAACTGCGCAGCGAGGGACTGAATATTCCAGTGCTAATGCTGACCGCCAAATCGAGCGAGCTGGATCGCGTTCTCGGATTGGAGCTTGGCGCCGACGATTACCTGACCAAACCCTTCAGCCCCCTTGAGTTAGCTGCGCGAGTGAAAGCCCTGCTGCGGCGAGCGAAGCTATCCAGCGCGGAGAACCAAAAGAGCGGCGACCCTAGAATCGAGCTTGGGCCATTTGAGATCTGCTCCCAAAGCCATTCCGTCTCCCTGCTGGGAAAACGAGTGGAACTGACCTCCCGGGAGTTTGATCTACTTCTCCACTTTGCCAGACATCCGGGTCGCGTATTTCGCCGCACCGAACTACTCGATGAGGTATGGGGTTATGGACACGATGGCTACGAGCATACGGTTAACACGCACATCAATCGGCTCCGGCAAAAAATAGAGCCGGATCCCGCCGAACCGCGTTACGTGGTGACTGTCTGGGGAGTCGGCTATCGGTTCCAAACGGATTTAATATGATTTTCCAGCGACTTTACTTTCGCCTTGCGCTGGCTATGGGCGCACTGTTCGTTCTTTCCGGTGGGGCGCTGATCTGGATCAGCGCGCAAATGAGCGAAATGCACTCTTTGGAGAGAACACAACTTCTAAACCGAGATATTGCGCTCCACGCTGCGGAAGATATGCCGCTATTTAACAATGGCGCTGTGAATGAGCCGGCGCTGAAAGAACTCGCCCATCATGTCATGTTCATCAATCCCATCGTGGAGGTCTACCTGTTGTCGCCGGCAGGGGAGATTCTGTCGCACGCGCTTCCCTATGGCACTGTGTTGCGCGACCGCGTGCGCATGGAACCGCTTAGGCGCTTTCTCGAGGGAAACACTAAAATGCCAATCTTTGGTGACGATCCTAGAAGTGAGGACGGCCAAAAGACATTCTCTGTGTCCCCTGTGCTTGATGCAGCCGGAGAGCCAGCAGCGTATCTATACACGGTTTTGAACGGCAAAACATTTGAGGGGGTGCAGGAATCGCTTAACGAGAGTTACAACATGCGCACAGGCGTAAGCACCATCGTCCTTGCGTTATCGGCCGCATTCCTCGCGGGGCTGGTACTGTTTTTTGTTCTCACTCAGCGGCTGCGTCTACTTGCGCGGGCCGTTCGCCGCTATCGAGAGGACAGCTATAAGGGGCAGCTTGCCTTACCGCCTCGTGCCAACGCGCGCGATGAAATCGATGAGCTGAGTGAAGCGATCAGCGATATGAGCACCCGAATTGAAAGGCAGTTTGATGCACAATTCGAGATCGACAAAAACCGCCGTGAACTCATCGCCAACGTATCCCACGACCTGCGTACCCCGGTAAGCTCCATGCAGGGCTTCCTAGAAACGATACTGTTGAAGGACCTTAAAGCCGATGAACAAAAGGAATATCTGGAAACGGCCCACAAGCATTGCCTGCGCCTTAACCAACTTATCGGGGAGCTGTTTGAGCTCTCCACCCTGGAATCCGGAGCATTAGAGCCCCAATGGGAGCGATTCCCGGTGATGGAGCTCGTTCAGGACATAATCCACGATCATGAGATCAGCGCACAGGAGCGGGGCATCGCACTGCGCGCGACAACGACCAGGCAAAACATCGAAGTGCATGCCGATATAGCGATGATTCATCGCCTGCTCGAAAACCTAATCAACAATGCGCTGCGCTTCACCAAGGAAAACGGTGAGATTACAATTGCCGTAAGCGAAGAAGCTAGCGGCGTTCGCGTTGACGTCCGCGACAACGGAGAAGGTATCGCATCCCAGGATATCCCGCATATTTTTGATCGCTACTACCAGCGCGAATCCACAGCCGCGCACGCAAGCCGGGGCCTTGGCTTAGCAATAGTCAAACGCATTGTAGAGCTGCATCGCTCGCGCATCGAGGTAGAAAGTATGCGCGACGAGGGCACGCAGTTTAGGTTTTGGCTGCCCCTACCCGCCTAGGACGGCTGGGCGGCGCTATTCAATCCTTGCTGCAGCAAAGGGACAAATCACGGCAGGCCTAATCAGCTGGGGGATGGGACCTGCTCTAGAAGGGCTGGAATATTTTCCATCGCTTTGGGGCCCGCTCGCTGGATTCGATCAAAATAGGGCTTTAGCAGTGGGTCCTTGCGGTTACCGCTGCGGATTAACCTTCCCATCGCATCCAAGCGCGTACTACGATAAAAACCCTTCAATTCGGAGTGCCCGTTCCAGGCAATTTGATTCCGTTGCTGCTGCCAGGTTGTCCTTAGAAAATCCGAGCTTACATCCGCGACACCGGTCGGCTGTGCATGTCGATTTTTTTCTGGCTCTGCAACGACGGTTTCTATCTCTGCGATCATTGCGGCGCTAAACGCCGGTGCGGGAAAACGCAAAAACTGCATGGTGATGCGGTTGTGATCGAAAATCGGAACCGGTGGCTGTTTTGTTAGAGCAGACGCCGTGCAGTTAACGAGCAGCGTATTTGAATCCGTCGCTAACTTACCCCCCGTTAGGACGAGGTGGTCTTTTTCGACCGCTTGCACGTAGCCCTCGCGAACGATTTTCACGCCAGCCAATAACTGACATTCCCGATGACTCGCACAAGCTGCATGGAACATGCTCGGGCGAACGGCCGGGTCAATCCGCAGCCAGACCTCACCGTGTTCCATGTACTGTTCAAAATCCTCAATGCTTGAGGAGAATGCCATCGCATCCAGCTGCGCTGCGGTAAGCTCTAGCATGCGCTTGAGAAACGAAGGGTGCGCCTGAAGGCCTTCTCGATTGAAGACCCAAGGATCTCGAGGTACAACCCACCGGATCTGCTCCGTACGCGCACCTAGCCCCAAAAGAAACGTAACCGCGTCCATGCCAGTTTTACCCGAACCGATCACAACGAAATTCGAGTAGCCAGTAGCCATCTGCGGCAGTTCGTGAGGACAAATTAGCTTTGCGTCGTCAGCCACCGGGAACGGCGGTGGATCGGTTTTTGGTACAGAGTTTGTGAAGTAGCTCGCGTCGACTACTTTTCGCGCATTTATTGCCACCTCTACATCGTCGATACAGCGCCTCACTGTTCCCTCTGCACTCATTTCGTGGGCGGGTAGGTAGCGAACTCTCCCTGAGGGTATAAGACGCTCATAAAGACAATGTTCGTAGTGGGCAATAATTTCAGCCCCTCGGGCGCAGTGACCGAGGCCTGCGTTAAGACCTTCTTTGTCGAGCTCATCATGGCCCAGCGGCATCGAATCGACACCGTAGAGAACCGATGGCGCATGCAAACGAACGAAGGGGTATGCGTCCACCCAATGACCGCTGGGTAATGGGCGCCGATCAATGATCGCCATGGTAGCATTAGAGTTCGTGAGCATCCGGTCGGCAAAGCCAAGGCCGGTCGCACCGGCGCCAATAATCAAGTAGTCGACATCGATCACGTGAGCCTCAGCCGGCAGGAGTCAGGCGAAGCGTAGTGACAGCCGCGCCTTGTGCTGCAGCGCGACTTAGAGGGGTAGGGGTGGGGACCGCCTGAAGCCAAGCGGGGAGCTGGTCGGCGTAGTGTGGGTGTAAAACGCGAGCGGCAACGCCACCCGGTAAAGCGGTGATCATATCTTCCGTCGCACTCATGTCACTGACAAAGTTAAAGGACGCAAAAAACGCTGTTTCATAGGGCTCATTAAAAGGATAGCGCGCACGCCGCAGTGTTTCACCGCTGCCGGAAATCGGATGATCTCCACCGCCCAACCAGCCGCTGCCAAACCCGCTTTGACGCATAGGGCTGGTAAAGCTGATCCGGTGCACGTCTCCCCAGAGGGGTGTCGCACCAAACTCTGCGAGCCGTACTTGTGCCGAATGGGCTGCTCGTTGAACCATGTCGCGCAGCGTTTCCGCATCGTCTGTGGTTGTGTCATCGAACCAGATGGATTCCCCGCTAAACACCATTTCATCGAATCGCTCTTGCCAGTAGTACCAGTTGCCCAGCAGCTCTCTGCTAAGCTTCTCGCCCAGCTCATCCTCGAATGTCGCGACGGCCAATTCTCCGTACAGGGTTTGGTAGAGCAAGGGCGCGTGCTCGTCGATCGAATCCCTGTAGTCCCAAGTCTCCAGCGCAACCGCGATTTCCTCGTAGCCTAGATCACGCAACACGGGCAGCAAATAAGACGCCATTCGCTGTGCTTGGAGGTTTTTAACGTCCTGCATAAACGCCCAATGATCACTTACAGAAGTCCGCTCCTGACCTTCCATCAACTCAATTAATCTTCGGTAACGATAGGAGGGCGAGAAAAACGTCGAATAGGTGAATGGATAATCGTCGGGCCGGGTATCGTGGTTTGCCGTACCGCTCCAGCCGCGCTCCGGATTAAATTCACCGGGTAGTTGGTCCTTGGGTATCCAGGAGGTCCAGTAGGGTCCTGCATCCTGCACGGTTACCGGAACAACACCCTGCCCAATTCGACGATTGGGAATTTTGCCGGTCGCGCGGCGACCAAAGTTTCCATCGACATCAGCGAACACAATGTTGAACATGTTGATGTCCATAAGTTGTGCAGCACGATCGACTTCCGTCGCGGAGCGAGCGAAAAACATCTTGTCGTAACCAATTTCGGGGCCAAAGGCGATGGCCGCTCCCCATCGAAGAGACAAGACTCGATTTGGAATGTTAACGATGCCGTGGTCAGAGACGACCGGCCCCCGGCGCGTGGAACGGACCGTAAGCTTTTCCTCCCTGAAGCCGCCCGGAACATCATCGTCTTTTACTCGAAGCGTCTCTGAACGCAGATCGAAGGGCACCGATACACCGCTTTCTAGGTAGTGATCATCGGAGTTGGGATCGACTGTCTCAATGAACAAATCCTGCACGTCGCCGTAGGCATTGGTGACACCAAAGGCCACCCGATCCGTCCTGCCTACAACGATTCCTGGGATGGCCGGCAAAGCAACACCTGCCGCATGAAAGTCCGGTGTGCTAAGACCGATCGGATACCAGACCCCAGGAAGCAAACGAGCATCAAGGTGCGGATCATTCACTACCACCGCTGATCCGCTCTTGGATCGCGCAGGACCCACGACCCAATTGTTGGAACCAAAATGAGCCGGTGCTAAGCGTCGGTGAATTCCTGTGGAAAAGATAGCGCCTTCCTGGTGCGTCCGCTGGGTTAGCGCTTCGGTTGTTGTTGTCGAAAGTCCGGCTGAATAGTCGACTATGGGCGGCCCTGGATCGACAAACTTGGCAACTAGCTTCTGCTCTTGCCGGTCCGGGTTAGCATTAATGGGCATCAGCGTAGAGGCTCTCGCAGCACCAACTGCGTCAACCAGCGCTAAGGATATTGCTTCCGCTCTCATGTTGACCGAGTGTTGGAGTGATATGTACTGCAGGACGATCGCCGAGTCTTCGAGAGTCCAGGGCTCTGGAGTATGGCCCAGGAGCGATAGTTCGACCGGGTACTCCTCTTTCTGTGTTGCTATATAGGCATTCACGCCGGCTAAATAGTCACCTAGAAATTGCGCTACGTCCGGTGCAAATTGTCCGGCCATGCGCCGAGCGTTGTGCGCCAGCCCGAGTACGCGCATCTCCGTATCGGAGGCCACTCCTGCGTCACCCACCAGTTCGGATAAACGGCCCCAGGCGATCATCCGAAAAAACTCCATTTGAAACAGGCGGTCTTGTGCCGTGATGAAACCCTGCGCCCGAAGCATGTCACGCCGGTTCGCAGCCGCGATATGCGCGACGCCCCGTTCATCCCGGGTTACGATCACGGGCTCAGTTAAGACAGCTAGACTAAGCTCACCTGATACGCGGTAGTCGTTTACATGAGTGAGCCACTGCAAACTCGCTAGGCAGGCTATCAGCAGTACTAGCAAAACGCTCAGCAAAAGGCGTTTCATGTGAAGTCTCCTTAAATCTTTTATGTATTCGGAGCTTGCCTAGACAGGAAGCGCTTTCGGAGCGGCAATCCCAAAAATAAGCGCTAAATTGAGCCGGCACTGAGTTCACCATGGCACGAAAATTCACTGCCGAAAGAAACGCAGTGTTTAGCTTCTTGCGTCAACAGCCTACCAGACTGGCCCTATCAATCGTAAAAGAAGCTTTGCACAAACGCCTAGCAGTGGATTGATCAGATGAAACTCGCAGCAAGCGTAGATTAAGGCTTATGAAAATGTTTCTCGCAGGGCAGCTCATCCCTAGCCCAATAACTAGCGGTAATACTTTTCTTCGCGCATTGGTGTAAAATGTAATAAAGTAACAATCCCAGAGCCAAACCCATGGCCGAAGGTGAGTAACAGCGGTTTACGGACTGCGCTTGTCGATGCGGCCGTGCGATCTACAATGCCCGCCAAGCTTTTGTGGTCAAAGCCTCGCTGATCTTGAAGTTACCGACTGAACCAAATTCGCGTTGCTCGAAGGGAGCACTTTGATGGATCGACGCCGTTTATTGCCGGCTGCGGATACAGCCTTAGCTGACCGAGTGCCCTGGAACGGGACGGTCGAGTGATTAAAAAACTTTCCGTTCGTTATGGGCGCGGGCTTGCTGACAAAGCTGCAATCGGCCTCTCTCTTCTCTGTATGGTTCACTGCTTATTGCTGCCTCTTGCTATTGCTCTTATCCCAGCGCTCCTAGCGACGGGCTTGGGCGATGAACGCGTGCACTACTGGCTTGTTTTTATTGCCGTTCCTATAAGCGTTTTTGCCCTCTGGACCGGACCAAAATTCCAAGGAAAGGGTCCCGTAGTCGCCCTTGGTGCAGCAGGTATCTTGCTACTGATTGGCACTGCTTTTTGGGGGGAGTTACTTCTAGGCGCGGCAGGAGAGCGTTACGCTACACTGCTCGCCACAGCGCTGCTCGCGATTGCTCATGCTAAAAATTATCGGGCGAGTTACGCATTGGCAAAAAGCGGTGACAACGAAAGGGCGGCTTGCTGCTGATCTTTTTGCTTACTGGCCATGTTGCTTACTAGTCATGTTGCTTACCGGTCTTGTTGCTTGCTGATCTTTGCCAGTTGGCTGGCTCAGACGGATCGAGGGATTGTGGCGTCATTCGACTTTGCAAGTCCGACTAACTCGCATCGACGAGTTCGGCGTCGTACAAGCGATAGATCACACCGTACTCATCCGTATTCAGAAGCTCGAAGCGCCCCTCAATACTGATCGGTTGCCAACTCGACTCGATTCCCTCAGGTGCGAACACTTCTACCGCCCCGGCGGGTCCACCGGGGATGTGAAAAAAGCAGCTCGGTGGATTGGAAGTCAGCAGAAAGCGTCTCTGTTGCAAATCTGCCTCTAGCGGCATCATAAAACCGGATAGGGTCACGGTCTGTTCTGCCCGCCCTTGGAGCGATGGCGGAAACTCGACTGCGACGCCTTCTTCCGTATAGTTGATCCGAGCCTGCATCAGTTCCTGCCAAGTCAGTGCACCTTCGATATTGGGTAGCTCAGGAAAGCCCGCCGCTTCGAGGCTAATGACGTTTAAAACGATCTCTTTCTTTGTGTCCCCAACCTGGACGATAACTCGATCCAGCGCTTTGTCCCCGGCAATAAGCGCAAAGTCTAAGGTACCAGACTCATCGGACACCGCTCGAGTTGAAATTTCTCCTGGCGCGAGTAGCTCGCTCGTACCCAGCATCTCAAAAGAGGGTTTTGCACCCATAATTGGGCGACCGTCGTTGTCGGCTACCAGCACCGTCATGTAAGCGTAGTCCTGCTCGAAAAGGTCGATTACATAGCGGCCCTCCGCATCGTGGTAACCGGAATCGGAGTAGAGCGACAAACTAATGCTGTCGGCGTCTTCGATAGCGACCGGCTCTTTTGAACTGGCTTCGTCCGAACGATCTGGGACATCGATCAGACTGGGGAGAGATTCGTCGTCGCTTCCGATGAAACCGGGTTGCTCATCAAGAAGCTCGCTGGGCGATGCGTATTGATTACTGTCCTGTTCTGGCTGCCCAAGCCCATAGGTCAATACAGCGGCGAGCAGTAAACTCATCAGTGCAAATACCCATTTGAGATTTTTAAGTTTCACCTAGTTCCTCCTGAGAGCACGCGGGCAACCTCGGTACGATACGCTTGGTAGGCTGGAATAGCCGAGGCAAGAAGGCTTACAGAAGCCAATACCACTAGCAAGCGTGTTTCTGCAGGAGACCAAAGCGCACCGCCGAGCGCCACGCCGCGGCTCGACTCCAGCCATATACCGAGTAGCACCATTGCACCATGACCGAGGAGAAATCCCAAGCAAACACCAGCTAAGGATAGTAGAACACCCTCACTTAGCATCGCCATAAACAGCTCCGATTTTGTGGCACCGAGGCAGCGGAGCATCGCCAAGTCGCGGCGTCTATTGCCCAGCGATCCGTAAAGAGCGGCAAATACCGACAGACAAGCCGTGGCAATTAGCACCCAGGCAAACGTTCGCAAGCCATCAAGGCCGAGACCAACGAGCCTAAGCATGCGCGCAATTTCTAGCGGCGGCGCGGCCGCCTGTAACGCACCCCCGGCGTTTATCTCCCGCGGTAAAGACAAGGCCGCCAGTGGGTTTCGGTAGCGAAGCAGTACGGCGGTAACCTCTGCAGAGTCATCGTGTAAGTGCCCACGATCCGCGTGGCTCTCGTCTTCGTGGTCCTCGTGGTCTTCATGGTCTTCGTGGTCTTCGTGGTCTTCGT
>JBCBZV010000235.1:0-3786 GCA_039815155.1 Pseudomonadota bacterium | reverse complement strand
GAAGGGGAAGTCAAGCGAGAGCTCAAAAAGCAGGCGGGCAAGTTATTCAAGAAGTTGTTCAACTAGAGGCTGAAGAGCCACCAAAGCAACGACTGGCCTCTCCACACTAGAAATCCACGTGGAAAACACCATGAACTTGCTGCCTAAAGTTATCGCACTCACGGTGAGCCTGCTGTGGGTAGCTGGCTGCACCTCTGAGGAACCCAAGGAACCAAGACCTCAGGAGGCGACTGAGGCCTGGTTTACTGACGTTAATCTTTCGAGTTATCTGGATTGCGCTAGAGAGAACGGCGTCACCCTGATTCAAGCCCATCGAGCGGGTCCCCGGCACGGTTTCGCCGAAAACAGCTTAGGCGCCATAGCCGAATCTCTGGCCGACGGAGCGCTCTTCCTAGAGATAGACGTTGCGCAAACGTCCGATGGAACGCTGGTGCTAATGCACGACGACACACTGGATCGAACGACCACGGGCCAGGGTCGGCTCAGTACGTTCAGTAGCGCGGAGCTAGCCGATTTACGACTGGTCGATGATCAAGGGCAGGTAACAGCAGAAAAGATCCCCAGTCTGGCGGAAGCGCTGGCGTTCTTGGAAGGCCGCGGGATCGCTCAGATTGACCTGAAAAAAGGCGTGTCCAACCAGCAAATTGCGCGCGCGTTAGAAGAAGCCAACGCGATTCATCGAGCGATGATCATTACCTATTCACTCAATGACGCCATTGAACTCCATCAATGGTTGCCAGAGGTGATGCTGTCCGTCGGTATCGATGACATAAGCGAGCTTTCCATCCTGGAAGCATCCGGTGTTAATTCCGAACGCCTCACAGCTTGGCTCGGACTCGGCACCGGTAAACCCGACTTAGACCAACAGCTCGCACAAGCGGGAATCGAAACGAGCTACGGAGATTTTCGAGCGGAACGCAGAGGCAATGCACGCTACCGCCTCATGGCGGAGAACGGCGCGGAAATCCTTAGCGTGGATAACGTCGAGTACGCAACGAACGCTCTGAATGCTGCGCGCGCCTCTCGCGATCTGCTTGAGATCTGTAGCACGGCTCAGGGCTGAAGCGATTTCGAAGCATTGGTACTTCACAGAACTCTGCGGTAAGCGGCTGAGGCGCGACTCCTCCGGTAATGCTTTAGCGTGCGTCCTCAATTTCCCTCACGAACGTCATTTACTGGAGTTCGAGGCGCCGAATTAAGGGTTTCGATTTGTCGAGGGAAGTTAAAACTGCCAAGTTAATTCAAGACGCAAAGAAGAAGACCGTTGCCACTAAAGGATAAACCTCTATTCTTCCCGAACTTTTCGACCATATGAATAGAAAATACCCCCATGAGTTAACCCCATACAAATCATGAAACTCCAAACTATAAATCGCTCCTGCTGTGCGTCTGTTGAAAAAGACAAGTATTCAAAACCGAGCAAGAAGAGAACTCCGGCAGAAACCCAGCCAATCTCAAATATAGCTTTTTCAAATTTTCCACCAGGGAGACCAACGAAATTCCAAAGCTCAACAACTGCCAGGCCTAATACAGTAAGAGTCAAAACTGATGGCAAAACGCCAAGAAGTGAATAAGAAAACGCGAAGACCAACCACAGCGGAAACGAGAGAAAGACTAGTCTTCTATGATTGAACGCTTCACTCACGAGGGATCGCTCCTAGGACCAAGCCAATAACGGCGTCTGTAAACCGATTTACGGGATGGCTACCGGCAAATACGAAACGGTAGTAGTTGACCCCGAGCTCAAACATATCGATCGGGCTGCCCTCCTTCACTATTTTATGGCCTAATTTACGCGTTGTGTAACCTAGGCACACCTTAGATACGACTGGGGATCCAGCTACGCAAGCCGCAAGTTCAAGCTGAAAAAGAAGTACTTGAGTCGCTTGCCGTGCAGCTTCACCAGTACTTCTGTACGGACAAAGCAATTGCATTCCAGTGGAAGCGTTAACAAATAACCGCTCATATTCCGGATCTCGTACTGGGACTTTAGTGACAGGTTACTTAATTGCTGCGAAATGATTTCTTTGGCTTGAATGGTTGGAGCACGTAAGTCCGGGTAGCTTGGTGAGGCAAGCCTACAGTCTTTCGTTGCTTTATCGGGAGTGTAACAGCCTGCTGATTAAGTGAACCGTCACTGTAATTCCGTTACCGTAATTTCGGATATTTACTTGGGCGCACCCAGTAGTAAATATACGAGTCCAGCGATACAAAAGGCTAGAGTTAGATTACGCAAGCTTGCAAGGAATCGAGACCTAGCGCGAAGTCCATCTTGATTAAGTAGTGATGGATACCAAATCACAGAGAGCGGACTCAGTCTTACCACCATGGGGCGCTTTTCATTTGCTTGGACGTTTGATGCAGCTACTGTCAAGCATCGTAGGATGCTAAATAAGCTTCTAACAAACACAAAGAAACATATTATTTGAAGTATCGCTTCCGTAAGTTGTGCTAATGCTAAGAACATAATCAGCAGCCTCGCGACAACGGAATTCAGTACCAGTTTACCTAATTACTGGGAAATGACTTCTTTGGTTCGAACGGTTAGCGAGCATCAGGTTAGGTGATTTAGTGAGACTAGCCTATCGCCCTCCCTAGTTTCACGGGGACTATGACGGCCCTTTAATTATGCAGCCGGTTAGTGTGATCCGCTGTTACCGGAGTGTGGAATCATGTCCTGTTCCGACAGTACACGAACCAATTCGTTGAGGACCGAAGACACATCTCTCCCAAACTTGTAGATAACCGATACGCCTTGCTCGCGATTGTAGAAAGTAACTTCCGCAAATTTGTACTTTGAGCGTTGATACAACGAAAGAAATCCCGAAACCTTTTCATTCTGCAACTTGAACACTGTTGCTTGATGAGGCTCATATTGCTTTAGCCTGAGCAGGAGATACGCTCTTAAATCCTCGTAAACAGTTTTCGATGAGCACTGAATATGATCGAGTGATATCGAGAAGCTATCTCTGCGTAATTTAGATACATGTATAGGACTTCCAAAGACCTTTTGCGTCAGTTCTACTGAGTCGTGTTCCGCGAATTCCAAAGTTTGAAGTGTTGGCTCGGCGGGCGGGGTGAACATATCTTCAACAACTTGCAGCAAGGAGACTCTTACCGTCATCACGATATTATTCTCTGAAACTTGTGAGAAAAATACTTCGCTATCACTCTCGGAAAAATTCAGGGTAGCTGTACTAGCACCGAACATGGGCAACTGTACATCTGCGATAGATATCGTGCTTTCTGCAGCTCCTGTATTTGGAAAATCGTTAGTCGAGCCTATGAACTCAGCTACTCTATCCGATGCAAACTTCCAAGGCGTATACACGTAGTAATCCAGAACATCGGCATTCTTTGCTAGTTCGGCAGTGATTTCACCGCAGTTTTTTAACCAATATCCTTTATTCAGAAGTCTCCATTCCTCACCATTAGTCAGTGCATAGCTATATGAAGCGAAGAATGGCAATGCGTACAACGCTAACATGCTAGTCAATTTCGCTATGACTCGGAGATTGAGAACAGATGAAGCCAAATTACCCCTCTGGGGACTTTTGTGACAGGTTACTTAAATGTTGAGAAATGATTTCTTTGATTTGTACGATTGGTGTACGTAAGTCCGGGTGACTTGGTGAGGCAAGATTTTAGTGACAGTTTACTCAATTGCTGGGCAGTAGTTTCTTTGGCTTGAACTATCGGAGTTCGTCATGCCGGGTGACTTAGTCAACCAGCTTTAGTGCTTTTACTAGTAGTCTGCTCCGCCTCATGGGTCGCTCTGTCCATAGG
>JBCBZV010000240.1:0-3677 GCA_039815155.1 Pseudomonadota bacterium | reverse complement strand
TTCCTGATACACATTAAAGACATCGGTAGGTTCTATGGGCTCTCCATCGACAGCCAGCAGGTTTTGCAATAGCACAACGTAGCGCGCACCGGGCTGCAGCGATTCACCGACGTGTATCATCAGCGCGCTCGGTTCGCCCTCTTCGACGCTGGCATCAAGCTCAGCCCACACAAGCTGACGCTCACCACTGTCCGCATGAAGAAGTTGAATGGGTGAGTCAACATCCAAGGAACGTTCCATGTCTACTAGGGTCGGTGCTTCGGACAGGAGCAAATCCAGACCTGGCACGTGAGTCAAAATCGTTTGCCCGACAGAGAATCCGTCGTTGCGATTGTGTTCGCTTACGTCAAACTCATCGTCATCCACATTCCTGGGAATGGACTGGGGATTAAAGTCGATGCGCAAACCGGTCGGAGTGCTGTCGTCTGTGCGCGTAAAAAAGTCATTTGGAAAGGGAAACAAACACAAGGCGGGATCCGTAATGTCACAAGTTGCTGCATCGCTGACATCAATTGTGCTCGGGTCAACGCTAAACACTGGCTCCGGTTCTGGGGCGGGCGCAGGTGCAGGTAAGGGCGCGGGATCTGGAACGCCCAAAGATCGAGAATCGGAACAAGCGGACAGAACGCAGACGGTTAAGAGCGGCAAGAACCGCAGGAACAGAAGCATCATCGAGAAATCTTTTATTCTTTTCGTGTAAGCGAAGCGCGCAGATTATAGAGGATCAGCGCGACCGTTACCCTGCCCTAGGAATAAGTCGGTTGGCGAAATCGTACCGTTCTTTGAGAGTAAGAGGCATTGGACTAAGAGCCCCGTGAGCTAGAAGCCTTAGGGCAAAAGCGCAATAGTAACGACGATTAAGTGACATAATGCGTGCTAGATACTTCACCACTTTGTCGAGCCAACCAATATGGGTCATTTCTATCTAAGCCGCCGTGAAACTAGTACAAGCGGACTTTTAGGACTATTGGTCGTCACCATTTTTTTGAGCGGATGTGGACAAGAGCTTGATCCCATCCCTGTAGCACCAGGAGCAGATGAAGCCGGCTTCTCTGCACCGTCCGAATTTACCCTGGAGAAAAATCAAAACGCAGCAGATGCCTTACCGCTTGCCGATCCCGTTGACTTCGAACAAGCCAAACGAGGACTTATTGCTTCTGCGGATTCACTTTTGGTAGACGGTCGAAACGGCGGTGCGGCTTGGAATCGTGACGCCTATGATTTTATTCAGGGGGAGGCACCAGGCTCAGTCCACCCCAGTCTTTGGCGCCAAGCGCAGCTCAATAACATCCACGGTCTGTTTGAAGTAACCGAAGGCATTTACCAGATTCGTGGCTATGACCTGGCGAACATGACCCTTATAGAAGGGGAAAAGGGCTGGATCGTCGTCGACCCCATGACAAGCACGCAAACGGGTGAAGCAGGTATGAGCTTTGCTCTACAACATTTAAACCGAAAGCCGATCAGTGCCGTGCTGTTTACTCACAGTCACATCGATCATTTTGGCGGTGTGCTGGGTGTGCTGGCGGCGGCAGGAAGTTCTCCAGAAGAAGTAGAAGTGATCGCACCCGCCGGCTTCATGGACGAGGCCACCAGCGAGAACATTCTGGCAGGACCAACGATGATGCGCCGCGCACAATACATGTACGGCATGCACTTACCAAGAACGGAACGAGGACACGTGGACACCGGCTTGGGAAAGGAGCCCGCCTCCGGCGACTACGGACTACTAAAACCAACGCGGGACATAAGTGCGACCGGTGACCGCCTTATCGTTGACGGAGTCGAATTTGTTTTTCAGATCGTCTCCGGCTCGGAAGCCCCCGCTGAATTCACTTTTTACCTGCCAGAATTCAAAGCTTTTTGCGGTGCGGAGCTACTCTCCCGCAATATGCACAACCTATACACACTGCGTGGCGCAAAGGTGCGAGATGCGCTCGCGTGGAGCCGTTTCATCGATGAAGTCGATGAGCTCTTTCCGGAAACAGATATCTACTTTGCCAGCCACCATTGGCCGATTTGGGGCTCAGAGAACGTTCGCGCCTTTCTCGAGGTGCAACGCGACACCTACAAGTTCCTCCACGATCAAACACTTCGCTTTGCGTATCAGGGCTACACACCCAAGGAAATCGCGGAGCGAATCGAATTACCCGCCTCCCTGCAGCAAGAGTTTTCAAATCGCGGCTACTACGGCACCGTTTACCACAACGTGCGCGCCGTTTATCAGCTCTACTTTGGTTGGTACGACGGCAACCCAGCAAATCTAGCGCCCCACCCACCGGAAGAAGAAGCAAAACGCTACGTTGAGGCTATGGGTGGAGATGAAAGTGTCATCCGGCTTGCCCAGGCGGCTTATGAGCAAGGAGATTATCGTTGGGCTGCAACATTGCTCAACCACGTTGTCTTCTATGACAGGGAAAATCAGC
The DNA here is from genome assembly GCA_039815155.1 of Pseudomonadota bacterium. Classification (GTDB taxonomy): domain Bacteria; phylum Pseudomonadota; class Gammaproteobacteria; order Pseudomonadales; family Halieaceae; genus Congregibacter. The sequence continues at coordinate 1,251 of JBCBZV010000240.1, read as the reverse complement.
AGGCTCGCGCCCTGTTGGCCAAATGCTACGACCAGCTAGGTTATCAGGCGGAATCAGGTCCCTGGCGCGACAATTATCTAACCGGAGCTCTGGAACTTCGCCAGGGCGTGCCGGAGACGACGCTTGATCCCGGCCAGGCAAAAGGGATTATCCAATACGCTGAACGATCGCATTTCTTTGATGTGATGGCGGCGCAGATCGATGCGGAAAAAGCCGAAGACGTCCAATTAACAATTAACTTCAACTTCACCGACCTGGATGAGAATCATGTGCTCACTGTCAAGAACGCAGTGATGCATCATAGGATAGCGCCCAAGGACGAGAGTGCGGACGCGACGCTCAACATGACGCAAGAGCTATTCCTTGGTCTTATTCTTGCTGAGACAAACTTTGCCGGCTTTCTTCTGTCAGACGATCTTGACATCGAAGGCAGCCGTCTGGATCTAGCCAAGTTCTTTTCGCTTCAAGATCGCTATGCGGGGAACTTCGATATCGTCTTTCCCTAAGCCGGAGTGGCTCCGGATCTCGCTGCTACCCTGGACCCTAGCGCCTCATTGACTCGGTCGAGAAGAATATCCAGCAATACCGGATGAGAGCCCAACAGTGGTGAGATGCGCATGGAAGAAAACGCCCCTTTTTCTATCAGCGCATCGCAAATATTCGCAACATCACCGTTCTTCCCTGCGTGGCGACCGGGTAGCAGAAAAAGCATGGCGGCAACACAAGCACTGTTTGCGCGCGACACCTCATCCAGGCGCTCTAAGAGCGGCTCATTGAAGTCATACTCGTTTCCATCTCTTCGCTCCATTGAGCATGGAATCACCTCACTAACCTCATCTCCCAAAATGGCTTCAAGCTGCTGGCCCACAGCGTTCCGCAACTGATTCACCGGTCTATGAGGCGTTCCATGATCTACAACGGCTACTGTCGGAGCGAGTAAAGAAGCACTTTCTATCTCCGAGCGAATTGTGTCAGCCAACATTCTCGCGAGCCTTGGATCAGGATTAGCAACATCGGGGCCGCAGAGGGAATCTGCGATTTTGATCGACAGCCCGGGGGTTCCATGCTTGGTCTCATCAATCAGTCTGGGAAGGTAATCCGTGATAGCCAAACTTGGACCTAGAAACAGAGGCAGAAAGAGAAAATTTCGATCGCCCTGGGTAATACACTCGTTCAGTCGTCCACTCACAATTTTCGCGGGCTGATTGTCCAAGAGCTGGGGGTCAATCTTCGCCGAGTGAAGCAGGCTAA
>JBCBZV010000199.1:0-5588 GCA_039815155.1 Pseudomonadota bacterium | reverse complement strand
CCTGTGCACTGCTAGCCAATATGCGGGTAGAGATCATTGCTCGAGAGCGCCGCACGAAATGGGTAAAACGTCTAGTCGGCGAGGCTGTTTGATGTACTTCGATAGCTTAAGTTCGGCGCTGACGATGGGTGGGCACGGCTCCTATGTTTGGACGGCCTATGGAATTACCATTTTAGTGTTACTGCTCCTAATGGTCAGTCCCTATCGCAAAAAACGACGATTGCTTCGTGAGCTACGCGGCGAGTATCGGCGAGAATCGGCACGGCAAGAAGCCGTACAACGTGGGCCCTAGCGCATGCATCCGGTCCGCCGTCAAAGACTCTGGGTAGTCGTGAGTATCGTGCTGTTTTCGTCCGCCGCTGTCGGTTTAGTGGTGTACGCGCTTAGGCAAAATATCAACCTTTTTTATCCCCCGGCCGATGTCGTTGCTGGTAAGGCTCCGCTGAACACGCCTATTCGCGTGGGGGGCATGGTCGTAGAGGGAAGCTTAGTGCGCTCAAACGAATCGCTTGAAGTTCGTTTCGAGGTGACCGATTTTGTCGAGAGCGTAACCGTAGTGTACGAAGGAATCCTTCCGGATTTGTTTGCCGAAGGCGAAGGCGTGGTTGCGTCCGGGCGATTACGTGACTCGCAAAGCACGGGGTCGGGCCTAGCGCTTATCGAAGCTGGTTCAGGAGTGAGTCTGCCGACAGTCGCCTTGATTGCCGATGAAGTTTTGGCGAAGCACGATGAAAACTACATGCCGCCGGAGGTAGCGGAGGCGCTTAATAAGAACGCGACCGCCGCGATCGATCCGCTGTGAGTTTAGCGTTGTACAGATGATTGCCGAGCTGGGTCATTTTGCGTTAATTCTTGCGCTTGTGCTGGCATGTCTTCTCGCGTGCGTGCCACTTTGGGGAAGCTGGGCAAGGCACTATGCGGCAATGCGCCTGGCGCCAGCGCTTGCTATTAGCGTCGGGCTTTTTTGCCTAATCAGTTTTGCCTGCTTAACCCACGCCTTTCTCAACGACGATTTCAGCGTAAAGGTCGTTGCCAGTAACAGCAATAGCCTGCTACCAACGGTATATAAGTTCTCTGCGGTTTGGGGTAACCATGAGGGATCCTTGCTTCTTTGGGTGCTCATCCTGAGCCTTTGGATGGCAGCGGTTGCCTTGTTTAGTAGCGACCTTCCCACTCCAGTTCTGGCACGGGTGTTAGCCGTTATGGGCGCTATCGCTGTGGGATTTCTATCCTTTTCCCTATTCACCTCTAACCCCTTCGAGCGGCTTTTACCTGCCGTCCCGGCAGATGGAAGTGATCTAAATCCGTTGTTACAGGATCCGGGACTGATTATTCATCCACCGTTGCTGTACATGGGTTACGTAGGATTTAGTGTCGCCTTTGCCTTTGCTGTTGCTGCACTTCTCTCGGGTCGCTTAGACGCTGCTTGGGCTCGCTGGTCTAGACCGTGGACGAATGCGGCTTGGGGCTTCCTCAGTCTGGGAATCATGCTTGGTAGCTGGTGGGCCTACTACGAACTTGGATGGGGCGGTTGGTGGTTCTGGGATCCAGTGGAGAATGCGTCTTTTATGCCCTGGCTCGCGGGAACGGCCCTGGTTCACTCGCTGGCCGTGACGGAAAAACGAGGGCTCTTTAAGAGCTGGACGGTGCTCCTGGCTTTATCCGCTTTTTCCTTAAGTCTGCTGGGCACCTTTCTGGTTCGCTCCGGGGTACTGACTTCCGTACATGCGTTTGCTTCCGATCCGGAGCGCGGCTTGTTTATTCTTGTTTTTCTTGCGATTGTGATTGGGGGTTCTCTGAGTCTCTACGCAGTTCGCGTGCCAGCTGTTCGCAACCCGATTGGCTTCTCCTTTGTCTCCCGGGAAGCACTGTTGCTTCTGAACAACGTGGTCTTTTTGGTTGCTACGCTCACGGTGCTGTTTGGAACACTGTTTCCGCTCCTTATGGATGCGCTGGGCAAAGGAAAATATTCGGTCGGTGCACCTTATTTCAACGCTGTTTTTATCCCCCTGATGGCCTTGCTTGTCCCCTTTATGGGCCTGGGTCCGGTGTCTCGATGGCGTGACGATAGCGTGCATCGCTGGCGATCTCGTCTACTGCTGCCCGCAGCCATAGTTAGCTCGCTTGCGGTAATACTGCCGTTTCTATTCGGTCACGGTTTCAATCTATGGGTGGCACTGGCCATATTGTGTGCGGGTTGGGTGATTTGCGGCTTGCTCGACGATCTTCGCGCGCGCAAGCGAGCTAGCATTGCCTGGTGGAGGTTGCTGACTCGACAGCCTGCGAGCTACTGGGGAATGGTCCTAGCGCATTGTGGATTCGCAGCGGTTACCGTATCGGTCGTAGCTACGACCCAGTACAGCGTAGAACGGGATGTTCGCATGGCCCCAGGCGATAGGCAGGTGCTGGCGGGTTATGAGTTTATCTTTGATAAAACAGAACGACTTCGTGGCCCTAACTACCTAGCGGACGCGGCGAGTTTTCGGGTCGAGAAAGACGGCAGTTCGATAGCTACACTGCGCCCGGAAAAACGACGATATTTTGCCTCTAGCTCGTTGATGACTGAGGCCGCGATTGATGCGTCATTGTTTCGCGACTTGTATGTCGCCATGGGTGAGCGAGTGGGTGACGATGGCGCCTGGGCGATCAGGCTGCACTACAAGCCAATGGTCCGTTGGATGTGGCTGGGCGCAAGCGCAATGGCTTTGGGTGCCTTTTGCACCGTATTTGATCGACGCTATCGAGCTGTTCGAGAAAGACGCACGATGACAATTTCGGCTCATGCCAGCGCGCATTAGACTTTTTATTCCGCTGGCGGCCTTTATCGGTCTGTTTACCCTGCTACTACGAGGCTTGTCTTTGGATCCACAGGAGCTGCCTTCTGCGCTCGTAGACAAACCGCTACCTAAGTTCGAGCTGCTGTCGCTACTCGACGCTGAGCCAGTCACGGAGCGATCGCTGCTCGGCGTACCGATGTTGCTGAATGTATGGGCCACTTGGTGTATTTCCTGCCGCGTGGAGCATCCCTATCTACAACAACTTTCGGATCAGGGAATCAAAATTGTCGGTGTAAATTACAAGGACGAAGACCGTGCCGCTAAGAAGTGGCTCAAGGATTTCGGCAATCCCTACCGAAGCAACATTGTCGATAAACGAGGCACTCTGGGCTTAGATCTTGGTGTCTACGGTGCCCCGGAAACCTATTTTGTCGACGCAGATGGAATCATTCGTTATCGCCATGTGGGTGTAATCGACGATCGTTTGTGGACGAATCGATTGAAAGCAGTTTATGAGTCTCTGAGCAAGAGTGCGACCGAGGCGTGAGAGCGGCAAAACAAACTAGCCATCGACTCCTGGTAGCGCTCGTCGCTGTGCTGGTGGCGGCGCTTGTAAACGTTACGAACGCGTTTGCTGTCATAGAGACTTACCAATTTACCAGCCCGGAACTTGAGCACCGCTACCATAAGCTCAGTCAGGAGCTGCGTTGCCCAAAGTGTCAGAATCAGACTATCGCGGACTCGAATGCGCCGATCTCAAAAGACCTTCGAGAGCTTTTGCATCGTCGTTTAGAAAGCGGGGCAAGCGATCAGGAAATTCTTGACGACATGGTGTCGCGCTACGGTGAGTTTGTACGCTATCGCCCAGATGCCGCCGGGGTGACGCTGTGGCTGTGGTTGGCGCCGATTGGCCTGTTGGTGCTCGCGCTGCTAATTCTTGTCAGTGTATTTCGCGACCGGTCGGCTGCGCCTGCGTCGCTGAGCGAAGAACAGCGTCGAAAAATAGATGCGTTGACCAGGAGCGGGTCGGTCAAACCATGATGCTGTTTTTTTTGGGCGTTGTGTCGCTTACGGCAGCGTCTATCGGTTTGCTCGTGCTGACGCGAGCACGCCGGCCCCGGGCTACCGACTTTAAAGACCCCAACTTACAGTGGCTCCACCTGCGCCAGAACGAATTAGAAGGGCAATCCGCTGCGCTGCGCGATGAGGCTGCGTTGCGCGTGCTGAGCGAAGGCATCGATGAAGCGGCAGCGATGGGAATCGGGGGCGAGCAAGAGCAGGATCGTGAGCAAAAGCCAAGCGAACAAGCGGACCGCTTTTCGCATTCAGAGAAGCACGATCCACGAGGCTTTTGGAGGCTGCTCCTGATTGTTGGGCTCGCCCTCATCACTGTTCCATTATTGATCTACCAGCAGATAGGTTCCATTGATGATGTGTTAATTGCCGAGGATTTGGTTGCTCTCGGTAGCGGCGAGGCCGAGATCGAAAGAGCATCCTTGATCCGACGCATACAAGCACGTAGCGAGCAGCGGCAAGACAATCTGGCCTACCTGAATTTGCTGGGTCGAATCTACATGGCCGATGAAGACTACGCCGCCGCGCAGGAGAGCTTCAGCATTCTGGCCGCCAAAGCGCCAGAAAGTCCAGATGCCTTAGCCATGGCGGCGCAGGCGAGTTTCCTAGCCGCTGGCCGTCGTTTAGATCCGCAAGCGCAGCTTTCTGCGGAGAAAGCATTGGCGATAGATCCAGAGCAGCGTACCGCACTAGGTTTGCTCGGAATGGCGGCGTTTGAAAGAGGGGCCTTTTCCGGTGCGATTGAATATTGGACCCGCCTTCAACAACAGGAAGCGCCCGGTTCGAACGAATATCAGATGCTCGCTAACGTCATACAGGTAGCGAAGGAGCAAGCGGGTGAAGTGCCCGCCGGCTCGATGGAGGACGCAGATCCGCCTGGCGTTGATGTAGAAGTCGTACTGGATGATGGGCTGCAGGCCGAAGCAGAGGCCGTGGTTTATATTTTTGCCCGCTCGATCGGGAGTAGCGCGGGGCCACCTATTGCGGTTGTCAGACTCAAAGGAACGGATTTACCGGCTCGTTTGCGACTGACCGATGGGGACTCGATGGCGGGACAAAAGTTGAGCGACGCGGACGTGGTACGCGTATTCGCTCAGCTGTCCAAAAACGGCAAGCCAGGAGACGCCAATTCGCTCTATAGCGGTGTCTCAGCGAATACGCAGGTCGGCGTCAATGATTCGGTTGCGAGAATAATACTGCGCCCTACGTCAGATAGGCCCACGGGATAGTGTTGTCGAGCCAAAGTCGATACACTACATATTGTGGTGGCGGGGGCTTAAGTTTACCGCTGTGCAGTCTTATATCACTTAATAATATGTATTAAAAACAAACGCTTGAGGGGTTCTTTTCAAGTAATATGCGTTTAAAGTCAATCAAGCTCGCCGGTTTTAAGTCCTTCGTTGATCCGACGGAGGTTTTCTTTCCCGGCAATATGAGCGCGGTCGTTGGCCCCAACGGCTGTGGCAAGTCCAACATCATTGACGCGGTTCGCTGGGTAATGGGTGAAAGCTCGGCTAAAAACTTGCGCGGTGAATCGATGGCGGACGTCATCTTTAACGGCTCCGGTGACCGTCAGCCGGTCGGCCAGGCGTCAATAGAGCTGGTCTTCGATAATAGTGATGGCAAAGTCGGTGGCGAATACTCGAGCTACGCAGAGATCTCGACTCGACGCTTAGTCACTCGCGATGGCCAGTCGGAGTATTACCTGAACGGAACTCGCTGCCGCCGAAGGGACAT
>JBCBZV010000185.1:0-6307 GCA_039815155.1 Pseudomonadota bacterium | reverse complement strand
GAGTAAGCGGGAGGACGCTCTTGCCTCGCTCACCCAGGAGAATGCGCTGGAGCCTGATGCCGCAGAGATTCTTTACGACTATGTGCAAGATCAATACGAGGTCGCAGGAGAAGTGCCCTCGGATCAACACATCATCGTTGAGAGCTTCATCGACGAAGTAGGCGATTGGCGCGTGGTTGTCCAATCCCCCTTTGGCGCGCGGGTGCATGCGCCTTGGGCTATGACGGCGGCATCTCATTTGCGTGAGCGCTGCGGCGAAATTGATGTGGTTTGGAGCGACGACGGAATTGTCTTCCGTCTCCCCGAGTCGGCGTCACCGCCGGAGAGCGATTGGTTTTTCCCCGATCCGGAAACGGTGGAAGAGGACATCATTCGAACTCTCACCGATACCTCCATGTTCGCCGCCCGCTTTCGCGAGAATGCGGCGCGCGCCCTGCTGCTGCCCAGGCGCTTTCCCGGCCAGCGAACGCCACTGTGGTTACAGCGCCGCAAGTCCGCCGATTTAATGAACGCTGCCGCCCGCTATCCAAAGTTCCCGATGATCCTCGAGACCTTTCGTGAGTGTTTGAGCGATGTATTCGACCTGGCGGGCCTTACGGAACTTCTGGAGGACATCCGATCGCGTCGCATCCGCGTTCACGCCCTGCTGAGCGATGAGGGCCCATCACCCTTCGCACAAACGGTGCTCTTCGACTTTACCGCAAGCTTTATCTACGACGCCGATGCGCCCTTAGCGGAGCGACGGGCGCAAGTGCTGTCGCTGGACCACGCGCAGCTCAAGGAGCTCCTGGGCAGTGCTGACTATCGGGAGTTGTTGGATCCGGAGGCGATCGCCGCCATTGCGATCAAGGTGGCTCGCTTAGAGCAGCCCTCGCTGAAAGACGCGGACGATACGCACGATCTACTCCTCGCCCTCGGCGATCTTTCGGAAGAGGAAATTAGCGATCGGGCAACAGCAGAATTTCGACCGGCGGTTGTTTCCGCGCTGGAAGCTTTAGTCGCCGAGCGGCGCGCGGTCGAGGTTCGCATCGGTGGCGTGAGTCGATTCATCGCGGTGGAGGACGCCTCTCGCTACCGTGATGCGCTGGGTACGGTACTGCCGATGGGCCTTCCCGCCGCACTGCTCGAATCCTATGAGACGCCTTTGCGCGATCTGGTTTCTCGCTATGTACGAACGCATGGGCCCTTTCTGCCCCAAGACATCGCTAATCGTCTAGGGATAGGTGTAGAAGTAGTGCGCAGCAGTCTGAATGAGCTCGCGACTCTCGGTCGTGTCCTTGAAGGTGGCTTTACTCCTGGGAATACGCAGCGAGAGTGGATCGATCACGAGGTGTTAAAGCTGATCAAGCGGCGTTCCCTGGCCGGCTGGCGGCAACAGATTGAAGCGGTCGATCATGCGCAATACGCGTCATTCATCGCTGACTGGCAGAGTGTGGTCAAGCCGCGTCGCGGCGTCGATGGTTTGTTCGAGGCGATCGAACAGCTCCAGGGGGTTCCGCTACCTGCGTCTGTGCTTGAAAGCGAGATTCTTCCAGCGCGGGTTCACGGATACCGAGAAGGACAAATCAACGAGTTGCTCGTCTCCGGAGAACTACTGTGGCGCGGACTAGAGGCTGTAGGCAGTAGTGATGGACGCATCGCCCTTTATCTGACGGAAAACTACCCTTTGCTAGCGCCGCCTGCCGCTGAGGTTGAAGGCGAGCTTGCGATCAAAGTTCTTGAGTATCTGCGTGCAAATCCTGCACCGTTCTTCGACGATATCGTTGCCGGTGTGGGCGGTTTTCCCAACGATGTATTGGAAGCGCTCTGGGATCTGGTCTGGTCCGGGAACGTGGGAAATGACAGCTTCGCACCGCTTCGAGCCCGCCTGCGAGTGAAGGCAAGCAAAAGTGGCTCTAGCCGCGGTCGCCGCCGTGGCCGGTCCCGCATGATGTCGACGCGCAGCAGTCGACTACCGGGGAGCGAAGGGCGCTGGACCCTGTTTGAACGCAGTAGTTGGGTGGAACCGACACCAACAGAGAAGCGCACGGCCCAGGTTCAGCAACTGCTGGAACGCTACGGTGTCCTGGTCAAAGAGGCTTTGGGTCGTGAAGGGGTGAGCGGAGGCTTTGCAGCTATCTACCCCGTTTTAAAGGCGATGGAAGAAGCTGGACGCTTGCGGCGTGGCTATTTTGTAGAAGGGTTGGGCGCCAGTCAGTTTGCCGTTCCCGGAGCCGAAGATCGACTGCGCAATACGGAGCATCACGACGCCCCGTTGCTGCTCGCCGCGACGGACCCGGCGAATCCCTACGGCTCTTTTTTGCCTTGGCCCGAACAATCCGGGGAGGGTACCCGTTGCGCTCGGGTCGCCGGCGCGCGCGTCGTCATACACCAGGGCGAGCTGCTTGCTTTTATTGGCAAGTCCGGCGATCAGCTTACTAGTTTCATCAGCGATCTTGAGCCGCAGCGTAGTGCTGCCATGACCGCTCTCGTTGCTGGTCTCAAGCTCGCTGCGCGAGGTCGTCGTCAGTTTTACCTGGCGAAGGTTGATGGCAAACAACAGGCTGAAGAGCGTCTGCACCGGGCACTGCTGGATGCGGGGTTTCAGTTTGGCTATCGCGGCTATATCTACAAGAATGATGTGGTAGACATCAATGCCTGAGGAACGCCGGCTGCCCATTTCGCACCTAGAGTATAGCCGGGGCAAGACCGCGCACTACGAGATAAAGAACAGACGGCGCGAGTAAACAACCCACACTGGTATAGAACGTCGCGGTCATTGCACCGTAGGGTACGAGTTTCGGGTTTGTTGCGGCCAGTCCGCCGGCAACGCCGCTGGTCGTACCCATCAGGCCTCCATAAATCAGCGCCGCCCAGCACGCCCACGCCCGCGAGAAGGCTGAAATCCGCAACTCCCCGATCACCGCCCGTCGCTACTCCACCGGTGTATGCCAGCACCAGACCCAAAGAGATCGCGATGGCGGAGCCGTGGATGTATCCCCGCGTCAGGCGGGCCGACAGTTCGTAGGATAACTAAACCAGTACAGCGACAAACGCGAACGCGGTGATTAGCACGTTTTTCTCAAGTACCGCGCCAAGGGTTTCAGTCAGCATCGGTATCGGCCGAGGGCAGGCGTGCGAGCACTGGCACCAGTTCAAAGCCGACAAGAACCTAGGTAGCGCCCGCAAGGATCGCCAGCCAGCCACCCGACACTGCAGCGACCACGTTTTGCTTGGCAGCCATGGCCACAACAATAGGAATGTACAGCGCGCTCCAGAAGTGGATGCCCTTTTCGCTGGCAGCCTTGAGTTTGAAATGTGCACCGGTGCTATGCACAAGAAGGATGAGCAGCAGCATCGCAATACCCACCCCGCCAACGTTGGCCTGTACGCCGATGATTTGGCCCAATAGGTCACCGAGAAATGACCCGGCCAGCATGCAGAACGCCAGTAGGCCTACGCCGTAAATAACCATGCCTGCGCCCCTCTTCTTTGGCTACCCTCTTTCCAACATGATGCCAGCGCGCTTCGCGAGCGGCTATCGAAGCTAGAACAAAGCGCAATCGCTCCTCTGCGTTCTCTTTTTTTGATGTTCCACCCGCCCACTAAAAAGCGTTATCAATTCTTTGTTCTTACAGCGAAACAAATGATAACGTGCGCATCGTTGCAGTCGCGCGCCCGATACAACGGCAGGTTTACCTGCGGTAAAAAACGAAAGGCGTGCTCCGACCCACGAGTTTTCAGCTGATGTGCGCCTCCCCTTATCGTTCAAGCATTTTCCTGCTAAGGATTTACTAAATGGAACCGGATTCAACATCAGACAGCCGTGAACCGCAGAACGCAGCTAGTCATAACAGCGCGCATCCAATGCGCTTTGAAGGTAAAACGGGGGAGTTCTTTGCGATCTGGATTGTGAATGTGCTGCTCTCGATCGTAACGGTAGGCATCTACTCTGCCTGGGCGAAAGTACGCACCACGCGCTACTTTTACAGCAACACTTATCTCAACGACTCCGCATTCGAATACACCGCAGATCCGGTAAAGATCTTAAAAGGTCGATTGCTCGCCGCCGGTCTTTTCCTTGCCATTCAGCTAGCCGCTTACCTGGCTCCCGTCGTATCAGACATTGCCTTTCTCCTGTTGATGCTGGCTTTTCCAGCGCTTCTGGTCCTCGCTTTGCGCTTTCGTATGCACTACACCCGCTGGCGTGGCATCCGCTTTGTGTTTGCGCCAGATTTTACGGGGGCCTACGTGTTATTCATTCCGTTGATAGCGTACGCAGCCGTGGTGGCGCTTCTGTCGCTGGCGGCGCCTTCCGAAATTACTGAGGAGAATTCGGGCGATCCAATGCTGCTATGGATTTTCTACGGCGTGATGACCGCTGCGGGGATTGTTGCTCTTCTCTTTCCTTGGTGGCAGAACCGCTACTACCGCTTTATCGGAAATCGGACCAGCTTTGGGCAGCAGAGTTTTACCTATACAGGGGGTTGTGGTGGGTTTTATCTCTTTTATGCCTTCGCCGGGGCTACTGTGGTCGCAGGTATTGGCGGCTACGCAGGTTTAAACTACTTAGGCTCCGACTTTCTTGCTCCCTCCGTTCAGAAGATTTTGCCCTTTGTGCTTATCGGTACTGCTTACGCGGCTGCTATGGCTTACATACTAACTGCAAGGAATAACCTGATTTACTCTCGCATCCAACTCGGTGAGGTCAGCATGGAAAGTCGATTGCGTTTTCCCCGCATGTGTTATCTGTACCTGACCAACACGATCGCCATTGTCTTGTCGCTAGGCTTGGCGATCCCCTGGGCCAAGATACGTATGGCGCACTATCGAGCAGAAACATTTACCGTGTACGCACCGTCTTTTGATGATTTCGTTGGCGCGGCGGCGACCGAACAGCAGGCAACGGCGGAAGACATGTCAGAGGTGTTCGCTTGGGACTTCGGTCTTTGAAAACCCGTTCTGTCTCCGGTTTCGTTTTTGATGAAGGTAGTTCCCAACGACGGCGCGCTACACTTCGCGTAGACCAGGAAAATCGGCTTTGGCTTGAAGGCGAGTCGGAACCCAGTGGTCTGCTGTCCGCTCTACGTGTCCCCGCTCGCGTTGGCAACACAGCTCGTTTTTTTCAGCTGCCCGACGGTCGAGGCTTCGAAACCAGCGACAACGACGGCCTTGACTCGCTGCTTGTCGCTGCCTTCGGTGCGTCCAGCACGATTGCTCACCGGCTCGAGAACAATCTTGGTCTGGTGGCGGTGGCCGGCGTCCTACTGATCGCGCTGGTATTGCTAGCCGCGACAAAGGGTGTGCCTTGGGCTGGAGATATCACAGCGAAGTTTGTGCCTGATGACGTGCGAGCAACCCTCGGTAGATCCACCTTGGAACAGATCGACGGCGCGTGGCTAGCCGAATCGAAGCTTTCCTCGGACGATCGGCAGCGGCTTCGAGCGCTGTTTGACGAACTGTCTTCTCAGATCACTCCGTCGTCAAGGTTGCTGTTTCGATCCAGTGAGCGACTGGGAGCCAATGCCCTGGCACTGCCTGATGGCACCGTGGTTTTGACCGATGATCTTGTGGCTATCTCCGACAACGACGATCAGCTTGCTGCGGTTCTGCTCCACGAACTTGCTCATGTGGAATTCGATCACGGTCTTAGAAGTGTGTTGCGTCAGGCGGGCTTGTCCGTACTCATCCTCCTGGTTACTGGAGATGTATCGACCAGCAGTACTTTGATCATTATGTTGCCCACCGTGATGTTATCGCTCCAGTATTCCCGGGAGTTCGAGCTCGAGGCTGATCGGTTCGCGCTTGAACGGATGGTATCAACGGGCATTGATCCGCTGGCTTTTGCGCAGATCATGAGTAAGCTGGAAGCTTCGAGAAGCGCTGATTTGGAGACTAAAGACGGCCAGGGAGACGAGACGCAGCAGCACGATGACGGTGTCGAAGACTGGGATTACTTTTCTTCCCACCCGGCGACCGAAGATCGCATTCGCCTTTTCGAAGAGGCCGCAGAAGCCCTTAAGTCCAGGTCTCGCTGAGCTTTTACGCGACGCGAAGGGCTTTTTGACTCCGTCGCCCAGCGAGCAAGAGACACCAAATCACACTTCTTGACGCTCTCAACGCAATTTAGGCTCATTTACCCCTGGCGTGATTTTTCTCCCTTTTCGATCGTGAATACGACATCGGTAGCTTAGCTAATCACCTTCGCATCAAGCGGCGATTCTGAAGAGGACTAACGATCTCAGAGCTTTCGCAGCAGCCGACGTAACGTTGACTGTTTGTACTGCTCTTGTTCCCGCAGTAGCAGGCTGCTCTTTGTCATCTCGTT
>JBCBZV010000007.1:0-67054 GCA_039815155.1 Pseudomonadota bacterium | reverse complement strand
GGCAGGTTCTGGCGGGGGAATTATTAATAATGGAAGTTTAAATATATCTAATAGTACAATTTCAGATAATAGTGCTTCTCGTCAAGGGGGAGGAATTGCTCTCGATAGTATAACTGCCGATGTTGCCTCCTTGACCATATCCGATAGCAATATTGTAGGTAATATAACTCAAGGTGGTGGTGGGGGAATCCTTGTCAGAGGGAATAGCACTGCTGAGATTTCAGGTAACAATCTTACTAATAACCAGGCTGATAGTATAACAGTCTCGTCTTACAGATGACGAACATCGCACCTTGGGGGGAGGAGCAGCGTGCGGTGCGTATGATTTTTTCTGAACTCGGGTAGAGGGTCTTTTTGACCCGTTCAGTTGGTCCATCTAAAAAGGAATAAGCCCCCTTGTTTTTAGCACGTCTTTTGATGATTGCCGGTTCATTTGCCCGCCAATCGCATGCTAACGCTCTATCCACAGACGCAGGACTTCCGAGGGCAGGTACGCTTCTGCGCCTCATCCTGCTGCTAGTTTGTACCCATGTGCTGGTACAGATACCCCATGCCGTCGCGCGAGAGCCGATCGATCCCGGAGAACTCGAGGCGTTTCTCGATGGCGTTATCGAAACCGCCATGCAAAAAGCCCGTGTGGTCGGCGTCACGCTTGCTGTCACTCAGGGTGACGAGATCGCGGTTCTCAAAGGGTATGGATTTGCCGATCTGGACGCGGAGCTTGAGGTCGATCCCCAGAAAACGCTCTTTCGTATCGGCTCTGTGAGCAAACTGTTTACCTGGACCGGACTCATGCAATTGCGTGAGCAGGGTAGGGTTGATTTCGACGTCGACATCAACGAATACCTTACGTCGCTAGAGGTACCGGAAGCGTTCGATCAGGCGGTAAGCCTTCGACATTTGTTTACGCACAGCGCAGGCTTCGAAGAACGCATCGTCCGACTGTTTGGCGATGAAGAGGAAGACATGTTGCCGGCTAGTGCCATTCTCAATGCGGAACTGCCCGCCCGCGTGCGCCCGCCGGGTGTTGTGTCGAGTTATTCGAACCACGGAGTAGGGCTGGCGGGTCTGGTACTGGAGGAGGTGAGTGGCCAACGTTGGGACGCCTATGTGCAAGAACACATTCTGAACCCGCTCGAGATGATCAATGCGACGGCGCACCAACCGCTTCCAGAGGCGCTGGCACCGCAGATGTCAGCTGGCTTTCGCTCGATCAATGGGCTGCCGACCGCGCAAAATTTTGTTTATGTTCCGATGGGTTCGGCTGGGGGAATGAGTGCGAGTGCCCTTGCAATGACTCGATTTGCCCGCGCTCACCTAGGAGATGGAAGCGTCGACGGCGGCCGCATCTTGAGTCCCGAGTCCGTTGCGCTAATGCGCCAGCCGTACTTCGATGTGCACCCAAAGATAAGACCCTGGCTTTACGGATTCGCTAATTACAGCGAAGGCGATTTGTTCATCTACGGTCATTCTGGCGGCACGCTGCAGTTCAGCACTCAGTTTTTGCTTATCCCGGAACATAACATCAGTGTATTCGTGTCCACCAACTCGCGCGGTGGCAGCGAGGTGACGGCGGCCGTGCACCGGCAGTTCTTGGATCGGTACTTTCCGCACGAGAATCCACCGTTGAGTTCTGTAGGTCTGATTGATCTTGAGGCTTACGTAGGCAACTGGTCCACCTATCGAAATGCAGAGACGACACCGGATAGCTTGGTGAGGCTGACACGCGAAGTACAAGTCAGGAAAACGGACGACAACCGACTTCGAATCACAGGCTTGGACCGGAAACCGACCTTCTGGTCTCCGGTCGGGGCTGGGGAGTTTCGGCGTGAAGACAAGGACACGACGCTGCTGTTCCAAACGGTAGCGGATAAACCCACGATGCTGGCAGGCAGCGTTCTCAACTCCTTTTACAAGCTGCGCTGGTGGGAAACTAATTCGGTGCAGATCGCTTTGCTGGCGAGTGCGGGTGCGCTAGCGCTTTGGTGCCTGCTGACCTGGCCCTTTCGATCCTTGCGACGTCGCTGGGGAGCTACGATCTCCCAAGAGAGTTCGTCCGTGCTCCGAGCGGCGCGGCGGGCTGCTTGGCTTCAGTCTCTCGCGATCATGGTAGTGTTCGCTTGCGCACTGGGACTGAATGAAAACCTCGTTTTTGGCTTGTCCACCCTGGTAAAAGGCCTGCTACTGGCGAGCTATTTCATTCCGCTGGCAGTGCTTTTTCATGCTTATCGGGTCGCAGGCTTGCTGACTTCACAAGCGTCAGTTGGGAGCAAGAGCTTCCACTGTTTTTACTTGCTGCTGGGTCTTTTGCTGAGCGTTGATCTGGCCTACTGGAATCTGTACGGCCCGTACCCTTGGTAAGTCCTTCGAAGATTAGTCTCAAAAGCGTCTTCTCCTTGCTGCTAGTCTTTCTAGTATTGTGCGGTGCGGCTGTAGCGTACTTGGATGGAGAGCTGCGTAATCAAACGACACCGGAAGGCATCGTTGCCTTTGAGTTCTGCGGATTCACCTCAACCTGCGAGCAAGCGTTGCAGGCCTGGTCGGCTTATCAGCATAAAGTGCTGCTTTTGCTCCTAGGGCTAGACTATCTGTTTATGCTGTTTTATCCAGCAACACTGGCCGTAGCGATTACGCTTCTTCGACAAAAGCTTGATCCAAAGCTGCCGGATTCTGGGCGCCTTCCCTTCGCACTGGCTATCGCTATTGCTGGAGCGGACGCCGTCGAGAATCTGGGCTCGATTTCTCTTGCTCTTAACGGCGTAACTGAAGGCCCGGCGCTGATCGCAGCGGTGTGTGCGACCATCAAATTTGTATTGCTCGGACTTGGGTGTGTTTGGCTCTTGTTACTGCTTGGTCGTAGGCTTGTGGGAGCGAAGGCGCGCTAGCGACCATCAGCGACTCCATCGCTTCGATCGGAGCGAAAGTTCCATCTTGGACCGCACAGCTTTAGCGCTCATAATGTTGGGCTTTACTAATGAGCGCGTTTGGCCGCGCTGGGGACAGTAGCATGCGATGGGATGAAATTGATCAGCAAGTCTGTTCCGTAGCTCGTGCTCTGTCCGTAGTAGGGGAGCGATGGACCCTGTTGATACTGCGCGATGCTTTTTTGGGTACGCGCCGCTTCGATCGTTTTCAGGCAAACTTAGGTATCACGCGCCATCGGCTGTCTGAACGACTCGGTAAGCTAGTCGCGCAAGGGGTACTCACGCGAGTTCAGTATTGTGAGAAACCGCCCCGACACGAATACCGGCTGACCAGAAAGGGCCTAGCACTGTATCCTGTGCTGATGACCCTGAGTCGCTGGGGCGACGAGTGGATGGATCGTGGAGAAGGAGCGCCCCTAGAGTACTTTTGTCAGGATTGCTGTAAGAAGATGCAGGCTACTGTGACGTGCAGTGAGTGTGGTGAGCCGCTAAAACCGCACCAAGTCACTCCGATGGTTGGGCCGGCGCTCGCGCAACACGTGAACGAAGTGCGAGAAGGCGAAACCTCCTTGCCAGTTTTTCCTTTACTTGAGCGCCAGGCAGTCGATTATCAAGCAGAGAAAGCGTGCGAGGCCGAATCCAACTAATTCGCTAGCGGCAGTACCTTAGAAAATTTGTAGACTTACACAAACGTACATAACAAAACGTCGGTAAAAAGGAGTCCACCATGGCTGAAGCTGTTTCTAATTTAGTGATGAATCAATCAGACAATTTAATGCCAGAGGAAGGCGGGCAGGATATTGCCGCGGAGCGTCTCCAACGAAGACAGCGCCTGGCTGCGGCGCTTCGTATCTTCGGCAAGTTTGGGTTTGATGAAGGCGTCGCCGGCCACATAACTGTGCGAGATCCGGAGCACCTTGACCACTTTTGGGTAAACCCCATGGGTCGGTCCTTTAAGCAAATGCGCGTCTCTGACTTACTCCGTGTTGACCACGAAGGCAACGTCGTGGAAGGTGAAGGTCTGCTAAATGGTGCCGCATTCACTATTCACTCGCGCATTCACATGAATCACCCGGAAGTTACAGCGGCGGCGCATTCCCACTCCGTTTATGGAAAAGCGTTTTCAAGCTTAGGTGAGAAGCTACTGCCGTTAACGCAGGACGCTTGTGCGTTCTATGACGATCACGCCGTGTTTACCGATTACACAGGCGTGGTCCTTGATCTCTCGGAAGGAGACCGAATCTCCGAAGCACTTGGAGGGAATAAGGCCTGTATTCTTCAAAACCACGGTTTGCTTACCGTCGGGCAAACCGTAGACGAAGCTTGCTGGTGGTTCGTCACAATGGAGCGCAGCTGCCAGGCGCAGTTACTGGCGGCTGCGGCCGGAACCCCGAAGCCGATTCCCCACGAGATGGCGGTACATACGGGCGCGCAGGTGGGTTCTACGCTCGCCGGCTGGTTCAGCTTTCAGCCTCTCCATGACGTAATTGTGGCCGAGCAACCTGAGCTGCTGGAGTAGGGTGGCTCGCCGCTTAGTGCTTAAGCAATTTGTTTGTAGGCTTCGTGCTACTCAGCTTCGCCTTCAGCGTTGCGTTTTTTGCCGGTCCTAACGGAGTTGTAATTAAAGCTCGACCCTGGAGAATTAAAAGCTGGTCGGGCTTTTCATTTTCTGAACGGCCAGTCTGAACGAGTCGCGTTCGTTCAGCGTTCTCCTGGTCTAGCCAATGTAAGGCGAAGGCATCAGCCTCCGTGAAGTGTCTATGAAGTTCGGTTTAGTTCCGCAGATTGTTCTAGGCGTGATCGCCGGTGCTGTTCTGGCGATGATTTCGCCTGAGCTGGCGGTGAGCTTGGGTATTTTTGGTCAGCTATTTGTCTCTATGCTGAAAGCCGTGGCGCCGATGTTGGTTCTCGTCTTGGTCATGAGCGCGGTCGCGACGCAACGCTGGGACGCAGGCGACTCGGGCCGTATTGCACTCACGCTGATTCTCTACCTTGCCGGGACCATTGCCGCTGCCGGTGTGGCGGTTTTACTTTCCCGCTTGTTTCCGCAAACGCTGGCGTTGGCCGGAGTCGCCGAGGGCGCGCCTCCGTCAGCGGTAGGAAGTGTACTACGCACGGTCCTGTTTAAGCTGGTAGACAACCCGATAAACGCTCTGGTCAATGCGAACTTCCTGGGCTGCCTTACCTGGGCGCTTCTACTAGGCGTAGGCTTTCGGCGTGCGTCCGATTCCTTTAAAGACGGTTTACGCACTATTTCCGAGGCTATTACTGGGATTGTTCGCTTGGTGATCAGCCTGGCGCCGATCGGAATTTTCGGCTTGGTTGCGCAAACTGTCGCTACAGTAGGTATCGATGCTTTATCGGACTATGCAAGCCTGACTGGATTGTTGGTCAGCGCCATGCTTGTTGTCGCGCTTATTGTTAACCCGTTGCTGCTGGCAGTTTTCAGTGGCAGTAACCCCTATCCCATTGTGCTGCGCTGTCTTCAGGAATCGGGCATCACGGCTTTTTTTACCCGCAGTTCCGCAGCCAATATTCCGGTAAACCTCGCGCTAGCGCAGCGGCTAGAGATTCGAGAGGAGCTCTATTCGGTCACGATTCCGATTGGCGCTACGGTGAATATGGCAGGAGCTGCGATAACAATATCTACTCTGTCCTTGGCGGCTGCAACGACCCTTGGTGTTGAAGTATCGCTGACTCAATCCTTTGTGCTGTGCGTGGTGTCTGCCCTGGCTGCCTGCGGTGCTTCTGGAGTGCCGTCGGGGAGCTTACTGTTAGTACCCTTAGCATGCAGTTTGTTTGGAATCCCGATCGACGCGGCTATGCAAGTAGTAGCTGTCGGGTTCATTATTTCCGTGGTTCAAGACTCCGCTGAAACGGCGCTCAACTCGAGTACGGACGTGGTCTATAGCTACGCTGCGGATCGTGCACGATGGGTTCCTTTCACAACAAGCAGTAGCAGTTAAATCTTTCACCGAGGTCAGGATTGTCAGTGTGCGCTCGATCCGCTAATTCGGTAGATGGTCTCGATGACCGGACGAGGGCGCTCATCGCGGAACGTCTCGGACGCGAGCCCAGGGGATTGCGGGCCGTGGCCGTATGGGATGATCGCGGCGAACCAATGGTCATCCGCGTCGCATCTCTGGTCGAAGGCAAGCCGTTTCCGACTCTTTACTGGCTTATTGATCCTGCTCTCTCCCTACGCTTGGATAGGGAAGAAGCTGGAGGGCTGATTGCAAAGATCCAGGACGAGGTAGATGGGAGTGAGCAGCTCCAAGAGTTCCTTGCTGTGGATCATCGAAAACACATTGCGCTGCGGGAGAGTTTTCTAAACAGCGAGGAGAGAGCTTCCCTGCACGCACACGGCCTTTGGGGTGCTCTCTCCAGTCGGGGCATTGGAGGAATTGGTAATTTCGACCGCGTACGATGTCTGCATACCTGGTACGCGTCTCACCTGGTTGTACCCAACACCGTGGGTCGACTCGTAGATGAGTATTGGAGCGCTGCCACCGGCTAGACCAAGCTTGGACAGGCAAGACCACAGGGCACTTATTTGCGTATGTAGCACATGAGTTTCCAGCCAAAGAAGAATCCAAACCCTCAGGGCAAAGGTGTAGTACCGGTCCTCGCTGATTGGGCGTCTACTCGGCCAATGGAGTATCGCGCTAGATCCTCCGCAGATCTTCTCTTTGATTGGTTTGTCTCGGCGCTCGTGCTTAGTGCACGATTTTCCTTCAAACCGGTGGTTGGGCAACGGTACTATTTGTATCTGGAGGGAGAGGTGTGGAGCCTCTCTCTAATCGCACCCCACGAATGGCATCGCTCTCGCTCTGCCCAGTGTTTGGCGCGTTGCGAGCTGGTACACGACATGACCTGGACCATGCAACCGCTAGAAGGCTTGGCACCCAATCAGGAGTTACTTGGTTCCTTGCGATCCCGCCTGGAGGCTTTTTTGACCGAGCTCGATTCGGATCTGCCGCTGGAACAAGCGCTTCCTGGATATCGTCGAGAAATACCCTACTACGCGCGTATGCTTGCTACCGCGTTGGGTGCGTCTCTGCGAGCTTCCGCCGGAACGCACAATTACGACCCCAGTGTTGGTGATCCTAGTCAGCGGGTGGCCGAAGCAGGTACTACTGAAAGTGCCCCGATGAGTGTGCTGTCTCTTCCAGTCCGGGAACTTCGGATCGCCGCGCAGGAACAACTTAGCGAACGTCTGCTACTCCTCGCAAAAAAGTAAGCTGCGCCCTAAAATTCGAAGGCTTCACGCTACTTTTCGTAGGCTAATAGCGGCTAGTAGATGGCCATTGGGTTTTGTCTATTGCCACGTTTCGCCGATCCCAATAAGCTGCCCTAGAGGGTACTAGCTCGAGCCCTGGTGGGCTGCTGGTGGGATTTAATAGCATTAATAGAGGACTGGTCACGGTCACCATGAAACAGCCTCCCGCAGGAACAGAGCAACGCATTGCGAAGATGAGCTTCGCTGCAGTGTATCCCCTCTATCTCGCTAAGGTGGAGAAGAAGGGGAGAACACCGGATGAGCTCAATCGGGTGATTACCTGGCTTACCGGCTACAGTGATGAACAGCTCTCTCGGCTGAGTAGCAGCGATTAACGGGTCGCCCGATGGCTGTGAAGATTAGAAGTGTAGGCTCCTTAAGTTTGCAAGCATCGACGACGGATTAGGTTTACTGCTTTGTTGGCAGCGATTGGTTTGTAAAGAACGAGGCAGTTGCGGCTGCTAGCGCGTGAGCTTGCTTGGCGAATATTCGAAAAGTCGCGTCGAGAGGGGCTGAGAGCAGGGCTGTTTGTGAATACAAAACAAAGACTAAACGAGGCACTTGACGACTACTTCGATTTGTCTGCTACATTGAATACGGATTTGAATGCCCTGCTGTCCCAAAGCTTAAATTCGGCGCCGTCGCGGAGAAACTTTGTGCGCGTAACCATGGCCCTGCTCGAAGGTTATGGACACAGCTTCAGAAGAATCTGTGCGGTGGGCTTAGAGTCGGAATTACAAGAACTATCGCGCAAGGAAATTCTGATTCTTAGGAAGGATCGCTCTTTCGCGGTAAATGAGCGTTTAAAGCATACGTTGCTTGCGGCCTACAAGCTTTTCGACCTGGATATGGAGCCTAGCTTTGAGGGTAAACAATGGTTTCAAGCGCTTCGGTTAATGAAGAAACGAGATCAGATAGTGAACGCCAAACTGCTAATCGATCTGGATGTACCGGAGGAAAAGTGGCAACAGCTCTATGATGGCACGCTTTGGTTAATCGGCTTGTTCACCAACTTTGTAACCGCCCTAGAGGCAAAGTACCCTGAGCGCCAAGCCTAGTGTTCCCCTGTTTTTCGGCTGGAATGACGGTTAGCCAAGAGCTACGGGCACAATTGTCAGAGGTTGAGAGCCCAGGTAAGCGAGTAACTACGCGGCAGAGTGACGTAGATGCGCTTCAACCCTGTAGAGATTCTCACCACCGAGCGCTTTGAGGGCGAGATTGAACTGCCGCAACTGAAGCCAGGGTTCTGCCACCGATGCTAGCGACCGGGAGTTCGCCATGAGTACACTAAAAAACTTCCAACACCTTGCAATCGCCTTAATTTTAACTTTGGCGATTGCGTTTCTGTTTGCTGCATCGAGCGCAATTAGGAATATCGTTTCCGAACAGAGCCGCTTACAGCAACGAGCACTCTCTCCCGTGTACAAGCTTGTGCGCGATGAGCTGATTCGTCCCCTCTATATCGCTGAAACCTTTGCAAGTTCAGCGCGCGTTACGTCTATGCTCGGTAGCGCAAACTTTGATGAGCAGGAGCTGATAAGGCAGCTTCAGGCTTTGCAGCGCGACCTGGATCTAGTGTTCTTCGTTGCTAGTGAGCGTGCCCGAAAACAGTATTTCTCGAACCGAGAAACCTTGGATTTAGTAGAGGGGAGCGTATCCTGGTACTTCGAGGCGCAAGCACAAGACCGCGACTTTTTCGCCGATCTAGGTCAGGTCGGCGACGTTCATCTTTTCTATGATGTAAAGATATACAACGAGGAGAGATCGTTTCTGGGTTATGTAGGCGTCGGCAAGTCAATACAGCGCTTTCTCGAAACATTCGATTCGTATAAATCTCAGTACGGCTACGACTTCCTTTTTGTCAATGAAGATAATGAGGTCATTCTCTCATCGCTAGCTGATCTGGTCGTGACCGACGAGTTTATTCCTAAGTTGGATTCTATTGGCTTGTTGGATTCCGGCGCCCGTGCTCCCTCCAGTTTGGACAGCCAGCTGATTGAGGTAAACGAAGAGGACTACTTGATATCGGAGATCGCCATTGAGGAGTTGGATTGGCAACTTCTTCTTCTTGTACCCCTGAAGGCTAGGCAGGCGCAGATCATCAAGTCTTTTGCTACCAGCACGTTCACGTCAATCGTCTTGGTTATCTTATTATTTGGTGCAAGTTTGTACCTTCTGATGCTGTACAAAATCAGTTTGGAGAAAAAGACAGAGATTGATCTATTGTCGGGCCTGCCCAATCGTAGATTTCTCCAAAAACGCTTTAACCAACTGCGTCGTTCGAACACAGAGCTGAGCGTAGTACTCGCTGATTTGGATTTTTTCAAGAACATCAATGACAGCTATGGCCATGAGGTGGGTGATCAGGTCATCAAGGCGGCGGCTAACGGTCTCAAAGAGGGCCTAAGAGAGATGGACATTGTAGGTCGTTGGGGGGGAGAGGAATTTGTCATGCTAATCCCGGCAAAGTCTATCGATTTAGCCAGTGCGATAGCGGAACGCGCCCGCAGCAAGCTCGCGCAGATAAAGATTTCGACCCCGACGGATTCCGTGAGCATCACCGCGAGTTTCGGCGTCGCTTTTGGCTCACCAGCAATCGAATCCTTAAGCGAGCTATTGGCACGCGCAGACACGGCCCTCTATGAGGCAAAAAACAACGGTCGAAATCAAGTTCGATTGCATACGAACAGCAAGCCAACAGACGCTTCGCCTAGCGAGCTTGCGGTTGACTAGTTTGGGCTTTAATAAAAGTGCGTACGTCATTAAGAAGCTTTAGGCGAGCCTCTTCATTGACGTACATCATGTGGCCACCACCATAGTATCTATAGTCCACGCGCTCGGCGTTTATCCCATAGCGGTTTAAGGTGTATTCCGCGTCAAAAAATGGTGTGATCAAATCGTAGTAGCCAGAGCCTACAAATAAACGTAGCGACGGGTTAGCCTCCATCGCGGCGACGAGATTGTGGGCCGTATTCACCCAATGGGGTTCCCAGGAGGCGTCTCTACCGTTTGGGTTCCAGTTCCACTGCTCACTCAGCTGCGGGTCGGCGGGCGATAGGTAAACGCGATCCCAGGATACGGCCAGTTCAGCGTGAAGGTAACTCATTAGCGCTGACTTAAAAGCCCCGCTAATCCCATTGGAAGCCGCATCGAAGCTGGTACGAGCCGTCTGATCGTCGACTGGATCTCCGGTGTAGCGAGCGTCGAGAAGACCTACAACCTTGCCCTCACTGCGCAGCAATTCTTTGGCGAAGCGAAAACCTCTTACACGCAAATTGGCCTGCGCTATGTAGTCTTCGCTCAGACCGGTAAGGCGCGCTAGCTCCTTCTGTACACTGGCACGGGTATCATCTGCCAGTGTATTTCCTCGAAAGAGTGCCGGTAGTAGTGCCTCTACCGCAAACTCACGGGCTTGTTCGACCCATTCATCCAGCGAAGCCCCGTCTGCTTCGACCTTACCGTGAAAGTATGCGGTCGCCGCCATAGTCGGCAGATAGGTGACATGGGAAATTAAGTTGTCAGCGATGTAGGGCGACGATCCTGCGTAGTCGAGGGCTTGTGAAATGAAGACGATCCCATTAACGGGAGTGTCGTAGTCATTGATTAGCTTGTCAGCGACCATCGCCGCCCGCGTTGTGCCAAAACTTTCGCCCAGCAAAAACAGAGGTGAGTTCCACCGTTGGTTGTCGCTCAGCCATTGGCGAATAAATGCGGCGATCGAGTCCGCATCCTCGACCAAGCCCCAGAATTCCTTGCCTTCATGCTCCCCGAGGGCACGCGAGTAACCGGTTCCCACCGGATCGACAAAGATGAGATCGGTTACGTCAAGAATGGTCTCAGCGGCGTCGACAATCGGATAAGGGGGGTTGCCCGCATGCTGTGCATCGCTTGGCACCACCACACGTTTTGGACCAAAGGTGCCCATATGCAACCATCCGGATGCAGAGCCCGGACCACCGTTCCATACGAAGGTTACCGGCCGGCCAGGTTTTGGATCGTTAGCTTGGTAGCCAAAGGTAAAAATACTGGCCCGAGGTTTGCCATTGATGTCGCGAAGATAGGTCTCACCCGCGCGGGCTGTATAGTTCACACTGACACCGTTAAAGCGGCCGCGATGCTCGGTGACAAATGCGCGCGCTTCGGGGATTGGTTCTATCTTGCTTACCTCTTGCGCGTCTGCCCGGGCTGTTTCCGCAAGGGCCGATACGGCGAAGGCACTAGCAACAAAGACGGCGGGGATATGCCAGCGATTGAAAAAGCGGCCGCGCTGTTTATTGGGAAGCGGGTGGTTGCTTGCACTGAATGGGAAGTCGCTTGCCATTAGCCGTGGTTCTCCAGAATTAACTTGGGGCGTGCGCTCTGTGTGCTGTACGCACAGAAAATCGACTTGCTAGGATAGCAACCAGGAGCGTCGGGCCGTTAGTGCGGCGGCGTAATTTTGCACATGAAGACTCACAGGTTCACGCATTGAGCAGCAACTTAACGGTATGGCGATCCATCCTCTGCGCGCTTTTTGGCGTTGGCCTGTTTCTGGTGCCGATACCCCATGAAGACTCCTACACAATCGTGTTGGGCATTCTCACCCAGGGTGTGACCGCTTATCTGGGCGAACATATGTACCTGTTCACGCTGCCGATCTTTGTGGCGGGCGGCTTGGTGGCCATTCTTTACAACTTAACACCTATTGCTTTCGCAAGGCGACTGCCCGCATTCCATCTTCTCAAACAAGCGCACTGGGCTTGGACCGCATTGGCCATTAACGGTGGCCTGGTGGCGAGTATGATGTTGCTGCAAGTCGGTCCTCAGTGGGTCATTGGAAAAGCCACGGGTGTTACAGCGTTCGTTGACGTGGGCGGCGCGATTTTTCTAATCATCGGCTTTGGCTGTTTGTTTTTGCCCTTTCTTACTGACTACGGCCTGCTCGAGTTTGTCGGGGTGCTCCTGCGTACACCTTTTCAGCGCACGTTCCGCCTACCCGGACGGGCGGCTATCGACACGCTTGCATCCTGGGTGGGAGCCTCAAGCATTGCCGTCATCATGACAGGAAGGCAATACGAAAGGGGTTTTTATACGGCGAGGGAGGCCGCCGTAATCGCGACAAACTTTAGTGTGGTATCGCTGCCGTTTGTCTATCTGACCGCACGGGTAGCCGGTATTCCCGATTACTTCTTTCCCCTCTACGGCAGTATGTTGCTGATATGTCTGGTACTCGCCGTCATTACGCCTATGCTCCCGCCGCTGCGAGGACTCCCCGATGAGTACTACCAGGGCAGGGAAGGCCGGCTTCAAGAGCGGGTTCCTCAGGAGGAGTCGCTCGTTGGTTGGGCGCAACAACGAGCACTGGCCGTAGCGCAGGACGCGCCCTCTGTGCTGAGTTCTCTGCGGCAGGGATCGCTAGCGATGCTTGAGCTGTTTCTAACGATGATGCCGGCCGCGATGAGCATCGAGTTTCTTGCTTTGGTTATCTATGAATACACGCCCATTCTGCAATGGCTAACGACGCCAGCACATCCGATTTTGGAGCTTCTCGCTATCCCGGAGGCGGCCGCAGTGGCACCGGGTCTAGTTGTAGGCTTGTTGGATCAATTCGTTCCTGCCGTTATTGCCAGTACCGTTGAAACACCGCTGGCGAAATTCGTTCTCGCCGGCTTGTCCGTCACTCAGCTGATTTTTTTTGCCGAGTCCGCGATGTTGATCTGGCGTTCCGCGATACCGTTGTCTGTTCCAAAGCTGGTGGCGATCTTTTTTATTAGGACAGCGATAGCACTCCCCATGTTGGCGATATTGGGCCACTGGATTCTTTAGCGTTCCCGCGCTCTGGCCATCGGCTGGCAATTCCAAAGATGCGGTTTTCGCCTTAGGAATTGTCGCTGCCTAATACTTTATGCGACATCGATCACTTTGCCTTCCGCAGCTCGCAATAAGCGATCCCAGATAGCCTCTCCCAAACCGGAACGGCCGAAGTCCCGCGCTAGAATGATGTCGCATCCCTGTGAATCCAGCGTTCGAATCGCTGCAAATAGGGCATTCGATACCCCTGCCAGGCTGCTGTCTTTCGGTAAACGTTCCACCAGCGTGTTTGCAGGAAAGGCTAGCTCATCGGTAGCCAAAGCCAGCACGCCGGAACGCTGACCTGCCGCTTCCGCGTCTGCGCAGTTTTCTGCCTGCCGAGCTAAAACCGCGCTATCGGGGCCCCGATACAGTAAAAGCTGAGCACGGGGTGAGTAGTGCTTTAGCATCTGGCCGGGGGAAATGCTCAGTTCCTTTTCTCCAAGAAAACGGGACGCCGTCGTAACCTCTGGCACTACCGCGCGCAGCGCATCCAAGGTGATGCCTCCGGGTCTTAAAATTCGCGGATGTTCTGTTAAATCTAAAACTGTGGACTCAATACCAATATTGCTTGGGCCGCCATCGAGCAGGAGGTCGATGCGACCGGCGAGATCCTCTAATACGTGATCCGCGCTAGTCGCACTTGGTCGGGTAAATCGATTCGCACTGGGTGCGCCGATTGGGAGGTTTGCTGTCCGCAGGAGGGAAGTGGCAACCGGGTGTGCCGGCATACGGACAGCAATCGTATCCATTCCTTCAGCAAGTACAGCGGGTATCTCCGGCGCGCGCCTAAGGATGAGTGTCAGCGGTCCCGGCCAAAACGCCTCGGCGAAGGCGAGGGCGGCGGGTGGAACGTGCTGAGCGAGTTGATCGAGCTGCGCTAGCGAATAGATGTGCGCGATGATCGGATCTCCGCTTGGTCGCTGCTTAGCCCGATAAATCGAACGAATCGCGTCCGCGTCCAGCGCATTCGCTCCGAGGCCATAGACTGTTTCTGTAGGAAATGCGACGAGTCCTCCGTTCTGAATCACTTGGGCGGCCGTGTGAATGGCAGCCGGATCAGGAGTGCATGCTTCCACCCTTATAACTTTCGTGCTTCTAGTTTCACTGAGGTTCATGCAAACAGATCTTGCGCTTGATGGGCATGACACCCACTCCAGGGAGAGGTCGGTCCAGAGTCATCCGGAGCGCGAATGCTAGCAGTCTGTCACTACAAGGACCATCTTGCTCTTTTTTTGCGAAGTGAAGGCGATGGCACAAATTCACAAAGGCTCTAGATGCTAGCGCTGGTAGAATATGCGGCTATTCTACTACTTATGAATCAATTCTCATGTTGTCTGTAACCGATGATCTGCGCATCAGTGGCACTAAAGAGCTGTTGTCCCCGGAGGACCTGGTCAGCGAAATCCCATTAACGGAGCGTGCGGCGCAAACGGTGACTCGTGCGCGTCAGAGTATTTCTGCCGTTTTATCCGGTGAGGATGATCGGCTGCTTGTAGTAGTCGGTCCTTGTTCGATTCACGACCCGGAGGCAGCGCGAGAGTATGCAAAGCGCCTAGTAAAAGCCGCAGCGGCTCATGAGAAAGAGCTGCTGATTGTGATGCGCGTGTACTTTGAAAAACCGCGAACCACAGTTGGTTGGAAGGGCTTGATCAACGACCCGGATCTCAACAACACGTTCCACATCAACAAGGGGCTCAAGCTCGCCCGTCAACTGCTGTGCGACCTCGCCGATATGGGATTGCCCTCGGGTACGGAGTATCTAGATCTCATTAGTCCTCAGTATGTGGCTGATTTGGTGGCTTGGGGCGCGATCGGCGCTCGAACGACCGAAAGTCAGACCCATCGCGAACTCGCCTCAGGGCTGTCGTGCCCGGTGGGCTTCAAGAACGCGACCGACGGCGATATCCAGGTTGCGGTCGATGCGATTCGCTCAGCTTCTCAATCGCATAACTTTCTTTCGGTAACTAAACAGGGTCGATCGGCCATCTTCCAGACCTCGGGGAACAAAGACTGTCACGTGATCCTGCGCGGCGGGAAACATCCCAACTACGATATGTTCTCCGTGGATGATGCGAGTGCGATGTTGACAAGCGCAGGACTTCCCGCGCGCATAATGATCGATGCCAGTCACGCCAACAGCCGCAAGATTCCAGCGCGACAAATCGATGTGACACGCGATATCGCTACCCAAGTTGCCCGAGGCAGCCGCAGTATTTTTGGAGTAATGCTAGAAAGCAATATCGTAGAGGGGCGACAGAACGTCGTGCCCGGTCAGCCCCTAGTGTACGGCCAGAGCATTACCGATCCCTGCATTGCTTGGGACAGTACCGAGCAATTGCTTGCGGATCTTGGCCGCGCGGTTCGCAATCGTCGAGGCGAAGCACCCGTGTCTACGGCGAGCAGTCAGGTCGGCTAAAACCCGGCGAGCTTGGTTCGCTTTGTTTAGTCGAGTTATTGCAGCGAAAGCAGGCGCGCTCGACGTGCGCTTGAACTTCGTCGAACAGGATTAGTTTTCTGCCAGGACTTCCAGTCGTCCCCAGGCCTTGTCTTCCCAGAGCGCGCTAACTCGCTGGTCGCGGCCGCAGTTCCATCGATAGTACTTGTATCTCAACGGGTTTTTCGTCGCGAATTCCTGGTGATACTCCTCGACCGGCCAGAAACGGCCGCTAGGAAGCACCACAGTTGCTACGGTCTCTTCAGGGAACAGATCGTCGATCTCGGCGATCGCCTTTTCGGCAACGGAGCGCTCTTCTTCGTTGGCAACGAAAACAGCGGTTTTATAACTAAATCCCCGGTCACAAAACTGTCCATCCGCATCCAGCGGGTCGATGTGTCGAAGGAAATAGCGCAGTAGGGTCTCGTAACTGATGACTTCATCGTCGTAGGTGACTTCCACGACTTCGTAATGGCCTTCATGGTTGCCGCGGTAGCTTGGATTCAGCAGCGTGCCACCGCTAAAACCGGAGACGGCGTCAGATACGCCATCGAGTTTTTGTAGATCAGCTTCTACGCACCAAAAGCAACCTCCGGCGAGGATGGTCGTCTGCTCTTCGGCAAAGCTTTTAATCGAACCGGTGCCGGTAGCCAATGCGGTGCCGATAGCCAATGCGAAGACGACGGCTTTTGTCGACGAAAGACGGCTTTTTTCAAGAGTTGGTAATCGCATTATTCCTCTCCCTGGGTAGCGATTAGCTTACGGGGTTCCTTCTTTGGCAGCGATGATGAGCAAAGGTTCCAGCCTTAATTGGTTCTCGTTTTTATGACAGAAAAAAGGGCACTAAATAGTGCCCCGCCCGTCGAAGTTAGCTACTTATCAAGCAGCTTGATCGAGTCGAGCTTTGGCAGCCAGGTACTCGGACTCGAGCTTGGCGACAAACTCCTCCGTAGAGCCGACAGACTTCACAGCTCCGATACCCTGGCCACAGCCCCAAATATTCTTCCACGCTTTCGCATCGGTATTTCCGCCGGAACCGAAATCCATCTTCGAAGGATCACTTACTGGAAGGTTGTCCGGATCCATGCCTGCGCTTCGAATCGATGGCGCCAAATAATTACCATGCACCCCGGTAAACAGGTTGCTATATACGATTTCCGAAGAATCGTTGTCGACAATAGCCTGCTTGTAGGCTTCTTCCGCATTGGCTTCTTCCGTTGCGATAAACGCAGAGCCGATATAGCCAAGGTCTGCACCCATTGCCAGGGCGCCGAGAATTGCGTCTCCGCTGGCGATTGAGCCTGATAATAGCAACGGGCCTTCAAACCACTCTCGAATTTCTTGAATCAAAGCAAAGGGAGATACGGTTCCCGCATGGCCTCCTGCTCCAGCAGCGACCGCTATCAGGCCGTCCGCTCCCTTTTCGACGGCCTTTTTAGCGAAGCGATTGTTGATGATGTCGTGGAGCACAATTCCCCCGTAGGAATGGATTGCTTCGTTCACATACTCCTTTGCGCCCAGGGAGGTTATGACAACAGGTGGCTTGTACTTTACGCACAGGTCGAGATCTTCCTTCAGTCGATTGTTGGATCCATGAACGATCAAGTTGACCGCGTAGGGCGCGGAAGGACTGCCTGGGTTCGCTGCGTCATAGTCTGCTAGCTCGTTGGTAATTCGCTGCAACCAGTTCTCAAGTTCTTCGATAGGGCGTGCATTCAGCGAAGGAAAAGAACCGACAACCCCCGCCTTGCACTGGGCGATGACGAGATCGGGATTAGAGATGATGAAAAGAGGGGCAGCGACAGCTGGAATACGCAGTTTCGTCGCTAGGATTTCGGGAAGTGCCATTAGGTCTCCTCAGGCGTAGCAATAGTTGGAAAACGAAGACTAGTGGAGTGGCGAACTATATGCAACATTTTGCATATACAAACTGTTGCATGCACAATACAAAGCACCACGACTGCTTAATAGGTACCCACGACGCTCATGTCATTGCGCTTTGCAATTCTCACAGCACTCCTGGACGAAGAACTATCGGGATACGATTTGGCGAGAGACTTCGATCACTCCCTTGGATTCTTTTGGCAGGCATCCCATCAACAGATCTATCGTGAGCTGAAAAAATTGGGGGAAATGAGTTGGCTATCGTCACGATCACTGAAACAGCCAGGCAGGCCCGATCGCGTGATCTATGCAATGACACCGGACGGCAGGCAGGCGTTAGACGAGTGGGTGTTGGGAGGAGACAGAATGCGGATGCATGAAATCCGCGATGATTTCTATATTAAGCTTTACAACACCTCTGAGGAGAACTTAGAGCATATTCTGAGCAGCCTTCACGATCGCGGTCAGTGGATGCGAGAACGGCTCGCACTCTATGAAAAAATTCGTGAGCGTCGCTACGCTGAGCCGGAAAAACTGAGCCTGCGCCGACAGGGCGTTTATCTGGCCCTGCTCGCGGGTATCAAAAGTTGCCAGTTTTATATCGCTTGGTGTAAAGAGGCGAAGTCGCTGCTTCAGCGTGGAGCTGACAACTCCCTGCTCCCGCAGTACTCCGAGCTCTCTTCGCCCGAGCTGGTCGATACGGCATAATGCGCCCCCAGCCTATCGCTTACCCAAGTTTGTGGAATTCGCGTAGGTCGAGTCACCACTAAGCGAGTCTTACATGTACTACCAGTATTTCGGACTGGCGGAAGCGCCATTTTCGATAGCGGTTAACCCGCGCTACTTGTACATGAGTCCCCGCCACCGCGATGCGCTGGCCCATTTGCTCTACGGGGTGGGAGCGGGAGGTGGGTTCATCCTACTGACTGGAGAGGTCGGTACGGGGAAGACCACCATAAACCGTTGCTTGCTAGAGCAGTTGCCCGACAGTGCGGACATCGCCATTGTGCTGAACCCGGCACTCAATGCGCAGGACCTGCTTACTACCGTTTGCGAAGAGCTCTCGATCGAGCTGAGCGCCGCAGGAAAAGACAATCCTGACGCCCTCGAGACCGAAGTTGATGCTCGCGCGGGGCTGAAAGTACCGACCGATGCGCTGCACAAATTCTTGTTGGCCAATCACGAATCGGGCCGCAAGACCGTGCTGATGATCGATGAAGCTCAGCACTTGAGCTTTGATGTACTCGAACAAATTCGATTGTTAACGAACCTGGAAACGAACGAGGAAAAGCTTCTTCACATCATTCTTATAGGGCAGCCCGAACTGGCCGATAAGCTAGCGCGCCCGGAGCTACGGCAATTAAACCAACGAATCACCGCTCGCTTTGAGCTCAAACCGCTGTCTCGGGAGGAAACCGGTGCGTATATACGACATCGCTTACATGTCGCTGGACTTGTGCCGGGGCAAGAGCTCTTTCCCAGAAAGCTTGTCCATGCAATTCACAGGCACAGCCGAGGAATACCCCGCCTTATTAATTTGCTGTGTGATCGGCTGATGCTAGGGGCCTATGGCCAGGGCCTCCAGCGATTGGATACCCGACTTTTGACGAAGGCCGTGGGAGAAGTCACGGGAAGCAATAAATCCGCCGCCATGTCCTTTCGCCGCTACATACCCGCCGCGGTGGCGACGGTCGCGGTGTTAATAGCATTGGGTTTGCTAGTAGAGCGTTTTCCTTCTGATAAGCACGCAGCTTCGCCTGGAACGTCATCTGGTCTCAGTCCAAGCACTGCGAGTCAGCCCGAGCTTGGGACGGAAGAACGGTTTGCAAGTGCGCTGCAAGAAGCCGCTGCTTTGGAGTCTGTAAGCGTGCCAACAAACAGGATTCTCGAGTCTCAGGTAGCGAGAGGCGATGAAGACCGTTGGCGGATGTCGTCCCCGGAGGCTGTCAATTTGCTTTTGCGGCTGTATGACCTCCCAGTAGGCCCATCTGTCGGTGATCTGTGTGCTGCGGTTACCGAAGTAGCCTGGCGCTGTGAGCAACTAGCCCTAAGGAGCTGGAATCAGTTGATCGACGATGGCCGTCCAGCCATTCTCAAGCTGCTTGGAAAGGACCGTATAGAGACTTCGGCGCTTTTCCTGGGGATGGAGGGCGATCAACTGCTCCTGGCGAGCGACGAAGGCGCAGAAGCCGTTTCCGCTGCGTCGGTTGCGGAAGAGTGGACCGCAGAGATACAACGCTTATGGATGAGTCCAACGCAGGTGAGGAGAGTATTGCAGCGAGGGGACAGCGGGTCGGATGTCGCCTACGTTGCCGATCTCTTTGCACGGTTAGACGGCCAGTCTGAACCCCTAACAACCTCGCGTTATGATCAGCGCCTGGAAGCGCGAGTGAGCATTTTTCAGAAGGAGCACGGGCTGAATGCCGATGGCGTCCTGGGCCAAAAGACTCTCCGTCGACTCGTACTGGCGGCGGGTGCGGACCTCGGTCTTGCACAGGCGAGACGGAACTTGAAACGATGAGCTCGCAGCGGCAAGGTTTATCCGCATGTCACTGATTCTGGATGCTTTGAACAAGGCAGAGCGAGAGAAGCGGTCCGAAAATCGGCAGGTCTCCGACCTGCTGGCTCCCGAAGCCGCCACCAGTCTTGAGTCAGGGCAAACGGTTACGCTGCGTACGCTCCTGGTGTCGGCACTGATGCTCTTCAGCGTATCGCTTGGGGGACTAGCTCTTTGGTTTATGCTTTCGGCTGATTCCGCCGACTCCGGTTCAGGGTTATCTGCCCAAGCAAACCGAGTCTCGACTCAGCAAAATGCAGCTGGCAACGCAAGGAGAATGATTGAAGATCGCGCTGAGGCTAGTCCGATGGAGCAGGCTGGACAATCTCTAGCGCAGCCGATACCCACAGCAGAATCCGTTCGCGCTGTAGAGACAAATTCACCGAATCGCCCAGAGCAAGTTGCGGATCTCTACTCGCAGGCGGCGCTGCAGCGACAACGGCGGGCAGCGAGCGGCCCGCTATCGCAAGCGCTTGCCGCAGGTGCAAGTGCAGGTGCAAATGCAGGTACGGGAGCTGGTGCTTCGGTCGCAGGGAATACGCAACGTAGCACGGTCGTCGAAAAGAGCACAAAATCTACCGCTAACAGAGCGAGCAACCCGCCCAATTTGAAGGAGGAATCTGTAGAAGAAGCCATCGACCTTGCTCAGGCGTTGAGACAGCTACAGACTTCGCGTCGTACAGAAGAGCTGCTTTCACACCCCGCACCGATGCTGCTGTCCTTATCGAAACAGTTCAAAGACTCTGTTCCCACCCTGCTGTATCAACAGCACGATTTTAACCCTTCGGGCGTTTCCGCAGTGACGCTTAACGGGCAGAGCTTGCGCGTGAGGCAGCGAACGCGGGGAGTGGAAGTACGAGAGATCCTAGCCGACTCGGTCATTCTCCGGTTCTCAGGTACGGACTTTCGACTGCGAGCCTTAAACAGCTGGGTGAATCTCTAAGCGTATGATCGGCTGGCTTCGGCGCGAGGCGCACTACTTTGCCTGTGCAGTTGTGTTTTTAACGCGTATCCCGCTCCCGCTTGCGAGCTTTCCCAGTGAAGATCTCCCCCGAGCGAGCGGCTACTTTCCCGCGGTCGGGCTGCTGGTGGGTGCAGCCGCTGCCGTAGTGTTTTCGCTTGCCTCGTCCTGGTGGCCGCAAGGTATTGCGGTGGTGTTGGCGATTGGCTTTGCGATGCTAGTAACAGGAGCGTTTCACGAAGACGGTCTCGCCGATACCGCCGACGGGCTCGGAGGTGGTTGGACACAGGAGCGGAAACTGGAAATCATGAAGGACAGCAGAATCGGTACTTACGGTTCTTGCGCTCTCCTAGTTAGCCTGCTGATGAAAGTCATGGCATTGACGAGCATCGACTCTTCGCTTGTCGCGTTGACCCTGCCTGTTGCGCACCTATTAGCTCGATGGATGATACTACCGCTGGTGCTCACCTTGCCCTACGTATCCGGCGCTAGCGGGAGCGGCGCCTCTTTGGTCAATGGAATACCCGGAAGGCGCTTTGTCGCGGCCACAGTTTTTAGCGTGTTGGTGCTCTACAGCCTATCCCCCGCCTACTTGATAGCGATTCTGTGTACGGCGATAGTCCTGTTCCTGGTCGCCAAATGGTTTTTGCGACGCCAGCTGGGCGGAATTACGGGAGACACTTTGGGAGCAGTTAATCAGCTTACAGAACTCTGCGTGTATCTGCTGGTAGCGGCGCGGTTTTAGCCTCGTCCATGAGTGGTCGCATTGTATTGCTCCGCCACGCTGAACCTCGCGTGAGCCCAGATATTTGCTACGGCCAGCTCGATGTGGCTTTGAGCGAATCTGGATTAAAAAGCGCCACCGCGAGCTCCGGCCAGTTGCAGCCCCCGGGACGTTTGTTCTGCAGCGATTTGCGCCGGGCAGAGGAGAGCGCCAATCTTTTATTCCCCACTACGACACCGCAGGTTGATCCGCGGCTACGCGAAGTTTCGATGGGACACTGGGAGGGACTTCGCTGGGATGATATCCATAGTAATGACCAACAAAGAATGAAACTTTGGGGGCAAAATTGGATTAGCGTGGCGCCTCCCGGTGGGGAGTCGGCGCAACAATTGTTCGATCGTACAGAAGAGTTCTTACTCCAGTGCGTACCGCAGGGGAGAGCGACCAAGGGAAACGACGAAGGTGATACGGTAATCATCGCGCATCAGGGTTCACTCCGTGCAATTTCCTGTCTACTGGCAGGGCTGTCCGTAGCACACTTTTTCTCGACTTCCTTTTCTTATCTGGCCGCGTTTACCGTGTTTGACTTGCGTAGTTGAGTCTCCTAGGGTGCGCGACGAATGTGGTGAACGTTTATTCAAATAACGATTAGCTGCCTACAACCGGGGGGATCTGTTAGCAACTTTTAATGCTCGAAACCTGCCAGTCGGCGCATTTTTTAAGGTGCCGCTGCCTAATTGCTGAGTAATAGCTAGGAGCAAGCGATGAGTGAACAAGCGGAAGATAAACGCAACGCGCGACATAAAGCTTCGATGGAGAAGCAGAAGGAAAAGATCGATGCGAGTATCGCTGCGGCCAGCGAGGAGCGAGGCGTGGCCGTTCTGGTAACAGGCAACGGCAAGGCTAAATCAAGTTCAGCCTTTGGCATGGTCATTCGCGCCTTAGGTTACGGGCAGAAAGTGGGCGTTGTGCAGTTCATCAAGGGCGAGCAGCTATCCGGTGAGGAAATCTATCTCAAAGAACACTGTCCCCAGGTGCGCTTCTACCAAATGGGAACTGGGTTTACCTGGGATACGCAGGACAGAACCGCTGACATAGAGGCGGCGGAGCGTACCTGGGCGGTCGCGGCCGAATTGCTCGCTGATCCGAGCTTCGATTTAGTAGTCCTCGATGAGTTGACCTATATGCTCGCCTACAAATACCTACCATCGGAAACGGTGCTGAACGCCATTCGTGATCGAGATCGAGAGATGAGCGTTGTAGTAACCGGTCGTGGCGGTGGTTCGGAGCTTCAAGACGTTATGGATACTGTATCAGAGGTTAAAGAGGTCAAGCACGCCTACCGTGCAGGCGTGTCAGCCCGTCGCGGGGTCGACTATTAAGCTCACGCTTTCGCGCATCGGCAATACTTTCTCGGCGGTCGCGTGATCGAACTCCAGCAATACAGCTCCAATAGAAACCGAAAAAGCGAAATCCGGCGAACAGGGAATTAGCGTTTGTGCGTCATCTAGTTTTAGGCGGTGCCCGATCCGGGAAAACCCGCTTCGCTATGGCTACGGCGGAACAGCTGGCCTCGACTCCTGGCCTCATAGTGACGGCAGAGCCGCGGGACGGTGAGATGGCTGAGCGAATCAGTCGGCACCAAGCTGAGCGAGGTGCTCATTGGAGTGTTTGCGAAGCGCCGCTGAGCCTCGCGCCTGCGCTAGTTGATTGGGTGGAGCGCTATGAGTGTGTGGTTGTGGATTGTCTCAGCCTTTGGTTGAGCAATTGCCTTGAGGCTGGTGTCTGGCAGCATAAGCGTCGGGATTTCATCGCCTTACTCAAAGATCGATGTCTGGAAGGTAAGTCGCTACTGTTGGTCAGTAATGAGGTTGGTAGTGGGGTCGTTCCTTTGGGCGAACTCACCCGAAGATACGTAGACGAGCTAGGTCTCCTGCATCAGGAGATCGCCGCCATAGTCGATGAAGTCACTCTAGTCGTTGCGGGCCTACCACAGAGTCTGAAGCGGGCCTAGAACCCGCTTTTGTCCTTCATACAGTTGATGGTGAGAATCCTGTGACACTAAATAGACTGTGGTATCAGCAGCCGGTCAAAGATCCGGCCGCCAGCTTCGCAGCGCGTGCCGCTCAACGTCAGGCGCAACTGACTAAACCACCTGGGTCCCTGGGTTCACTAGAGTCCGTTGCGGAACGCTTTGCCGCATGGCAAGGGCGAGAGGTCCCTTCTTTGAATCGACTGGCTATACGCGTTTTTGCCGGCGATCACGGCGTTACGGCGCGTGGCATATCCGCTTATCCTGCGGAGGTTACTGGGCAAATGCTTGCAAACTTTAGCGCCGGTGGGGCAGCTATCAGCGTTCTCTCACAAGAGCTCGGAGCCGATTTTCGTGTGGTCAGCTTAGGCTTATTCACGCAGCCAAGCGACGCGGATTCTCTGGACAACCTGCAAATTGCCGCGGGTACAAAGGACTTTGTTGCCGAAGATGCGATGAATGAGGAAACCCTAGATCGTTGCCTCGCCGCCGGTGCGGATATCGTGGATCAGCTAGAGGTCGATTTATTTATTGCAGGGGATATGGGCATTGGCAACACGACATCCGCTTCGGCGCTACTCGCGGCGGTTGTCGGAGCGGAGGAAAAAAAGGAGCTAGCAACGATCGTAGGGCGCGGCACCGGCGTTGATGCCGCAGGCCTCGCTCGAAAGCTCGACGCCGTTGCCTTGGGTTTGCAGCGACATGGTCCCTATGAAGGAGATTGGAGGCGGCTCTTACGCAGCTTGGGGGGGCTTGAGATCGCTGCGATCACAGGTGCCTACCTGCGCTGTGCGCAGCGAGGCATTCCGATACTGCTGGATGGATTTATTACCGGAAGCGCCGCCTTGCTTGCCCAGCAAGTCAACCCCGCCGTTTGTGGCTGGATGATCGCAGGTCACGCTTCGGCCGAGCCCGGCCATAAAAAGCTGCTTGAGCTACTCGCCTTGGAGCCATTACTGCAATTGCAAATGCGCCTGGGTGAGGCTAGCGGTGCGGCGCTTGCGGTCCCCTTGTTAAAGAGCGCCTTACGGCTGCATACAGGAATGAGTACCTTTGCAGAGGCGAGCGTCAGCGAGGCATGAGCCAGCGATTCTTGCTTGTGTTTCTAATTAACGCTTTGACAGGCGTCGCGTTAGCAGAACGCGCAGCGGTGTCAGTGACTGATTTTGAAGGTCGTACTGTCTCGCTAGCGGCCCCTGCAAAGCGAATCGTTGCGCTCGCGCCTCACGTGGTGGAGAACCTCTACAGCGCCGGTGCTGGTGATCGCATTGTCGGAGTGGTCGATCATAGCAACTACCCACCAGAAGCACTTGCGCATCCAAGTGTAGGAAACTACAAGAGTTGGAATCTCGAGCTGATTGCCGAGCTGCGGCCAGACCTGATCGTGATGTGGGCCTCGGGGAGTGGTCTCAATCAGCTCGAACCGCTGAGGCAGCTGAACATACCCATTTATATTAGCGAACCCCGCTCACTGAGCGACATTCCCAAAACCATACGCGCGCTAGGAGTCCTTGCCGGTTCTGCGGACGCCAGCAGAAAAGCATCCGAGGAATATGAGCAGACTCTCGCGGCTTTGCGGATCCGCTATGCGAGGAAGGACCCGCTGTCAGTTTTTTATCAGGTGTGGAACGATCCGCTTCAGACGCTTAATGGGGCGCATCTGATTTCGTCGATAATCAAGCTCTGCGGCGGCCAGAATATCTTTTCCGACCTACCGCAACTTGCACCGCGAGTCGGTGTGGAGGCGGTACTTGCTCGCAATCCGGACGTGGTTGTTGCCAGTGGTATGGGAGAGGCGAGACCGGAATGGTTGGATGAATGGCGGCGCTTTGCCGAGCTTAAGGCGGTTCGAAGAGAAGCCCTGCTGTTTGTAAATCCGGATCTGATCCAACGCCCGACAGTTCGAGTGCTGCAAGGCGCGCAGTCGCTCTGCAAGCAGATGGACACGCTAGAACGCTAGATTTTGCAGCCCGCTCGGAAGGGCGGAAGCGTACGGACACTTTGAGATCGCCGGTTGACAAAGCCTGTGGGGAGACCAGACTAGCCCGACATCAGCGTGGAATGTTTACCCATGAGCACCGAGTTTCTCCTTACCTCATTCGTAGTTGTTATCATGCCGGGTACCGGCGTGCTGTATACGGTTGCGACCGGGTTGTTCCTGGGCCGACGCGCCAGCATGTTCGCGGCGATGGGTTGTACGCTGGGCATCGTGCCATCCCTGCTTGCGAGTATTACCGGGCTTGCATTGCTAATCCATGCAAGTGCGCTTGCTTTTCAGGTCCTAAAGTTTGCGGGCGTGGCGTATCTGTTGTACCTGGCCTGGGGCATGCTCAAGGGCGGTGGCCCATTGAGTTTGGACGAGGGGCGGACCGAGCAGAGGATCCTGGCGGTGGTGCGCAGAGGGTTTCTCATTAACATCCTCAACCCGAAACTTACGATATTTTTCCTGGCCTTCCTACCGCAGTTTGTTCCCGTCGATGCAGCAGATCCGACAGGAACCATGTTCGTATTGGGCGTTGTATTCATGCTTATGACGCTGGCGGTGTTTATTGCCTACGGCTTTTTGGCAACCACCGTTCGAACCTATGTAATTGAGTCCGAAGAAGTCTCGTCGTTCATTCAGCGAGTGTTCGCGGGGAGTTTCGCGGCGCTTGGGATTCGCCTGGCATTTGCATCTAGAGAGTCTTGAAACGGGAAGGCTAGCGCGAGCTTAGCAGCCCGTTCCTTCTGAACTTATTTGAGCTGCAAGCGCAGGCCGAGTCGCCGGAAGGCGTCTTTTTGCTGCTCCAGTTCTTTTGCTGTCAACGGGTGTTGCTTCAGCCAATCTCTCGGAAACTCGAGTCGCAAGGACACGGTGCTTGCATTTGCTGTGAAAGCGGGCAGCTGCTCCAGCTGTTCTACGTATTTGAAGACAGCCGCTAAACGCAGTAGTGCTATTAGTCGCTGCAGTCTCGGAAGGTCGATGGCGTCGACGCCTTCGAATAGCTCAGCTCGGATCTTCCCGTGCTGACCGGCAACCAGCGTTGCCAGCTCTTCTTGCTCCTGCTGGGAAAAACCCGGTAAGTCCGAGTTGCGTAGCAGGTAAGCCCCATGGCGATGGAAGCCTTTATGGGAAATAGCTTTGCCAATTTCGTGGCTCAGCCCTGCCCAGGTGAGCAATTCACCGTCGTTTGAGCTAAGGCTCCAGGCCTTGCGCGATGCTTCAAACAACATTTTTGCCCGTCGACCGACCATTTGCGCAGTGTCTTCGTCGGTGTGATAGCGTTTTTGCAGTGCGAGGATCGTCCGCTCGCGTACGTCTTCATGGCGCAGCCTTCCCACTAGGTCATAAATGACGCCTTCGCGCAGCGCTCCAGGAGAGCTGCGCATTTCTTCGATGCCCAGCACATCAAACACAGCCTCGGCGATTGCAACACCGGCAGCGATCACGGATCGGCGTGCGGGAGCTAATCCATCAATGGCAATGTCGTCAAAGTGCTCAAAGCGTAGAATCCGTTTTCGCAGCCGGCTAAGACCCTTTCGGGTGATTGTGCCAGTGGCCCACTCCTGTGCGGTGAGAATGCCTTCTATCGCTTGCAGAGTCCCTGATGACCCTACCGCTTCAGCCCAGTTTTTCTGATTAAAGGATTTCCCTATGTGGGAAACTTCGACGCAGGCGCGCTCGTAGGCCGCGGCATAACTCTTTTTGTTGATACGGCTATCGGGAAAACAGTCTTTGCTAAACGCTACACAACCCATCTGCAAACTTTCGAGTTTCTGTGGCTCAAAGCGCTCACCGATGGCGAACTCGGTGCTGCCCCCGCCGATATCCACCACCAGTCTGGAGCGCGCATCGTCCGCCACCGTGTGGGCGACGCCGAGATAGACGAGCCTCGCCTCTTCACGCCCGTAGATCACTTCCACCGGTGCGCCAAGAATTCGTCGGGCTGGTTCAGTGAACTCTCTTCGATTGCGGGCCCGGCGCAGTGCATTCGTGCCGACGACTCGTAAGCGGTCGGGTTCGATGCTTTGTAGCAATTGAGCGAATCGTTGTAGGCAGGCCAGTCCCCGCTGGATCGCTTCTGGTGTTAGCTTTCCCTCGCTAAGTCCAGCTCCTAACTGGACTTTCTCCGATAAGGTTTGCGTAGGCCTGAGCTCGCCATGATCAATCCGGGCAAGGATGAGATGAAAGGAGTTGCTGCCAAGGTCTACGGCGGCCAGGAGTTCATCGTCGCTTAAGGCTTCGGACGGAATTTTGCTCACTTGAGAAACTTAGGGCTCGCCCAACGGGTGTTGGGAGCGCAGTGTATCGTAGCGTGCGGATCATCGCACGAGCAGGACTCACCGCCGCTGACGGGGCGTCCTAGCCGGCATGGAAGCCAGGAGCTCGTAGCCAATTGTGTCCGCTCCAGCAGCAATTTCATCAAGGCTTAGAGCGTCACCCCAAAGTGTCGCGCTACTACCAATCTGTACGCTCTTGTGGTGACTAACGTCGACGGTAATTAAATCCATAGAGACTCGGCCTGCTAACGGGCATCGAATTCCATCGATCAGTACCGGCGTGCCGTCTTTCATGTGCCTGGGATATCCGTCTCCATAGCCGACGCCGACGGTCGCGACGCGAGAGGGTTCGGAAGCGACCCAACGGCCGCCGTACCCCACACGTCCGCCGGCCGGCACGTCTCGAACACTCAGCACCGAGGCTGTGAAGTCCATCACGGCTCTCAGACCGAGCTCCTGGGCGGTCTTGCCCCTATGCGGGCTACCGCCGTAAAGCATATACCCGGGTCTTACCCAATTCCGATGACTGTACGGGTGTGAGATCACTGCCGCGGAATTCGCACAGCTGTGCTCCGAGTCCAGCTCTCTGGTCGCTTCATCAAAACGAGCAAGCTGCTCGCGTGTCCCTGGGTCCTCCGGCTCATCTGCACGCGCAAAGTGCGTGCACAGCACAGGAGTCTCGCGGTGCGGTAGTAAAGCACACAGCTTGGCAAAAACGGCTTTTGCCCGAGCGGCTGACAAGCCTAGCCGGTAAAGTCCACTGTCAACTTTCAACCAGCAAGCCGGGCGGTCTTTCTCTTCCCGCTGCTGGAGCCACTCTAGTTGCTGTTCGTCACAAATCATCAGGGTGATCTTGCTTGCGGCGGCGGCGGTGACTTCGGCGGGTGCGTGCGGACCTTCAAGAACGAGTATGGGCGCTTGAATGCCAGCTTCTCGCAGGGTCAGCGCCTCGTCTAAAAAAGCAACGGCGAGCCCCTCTACTTGGTCTTGCAAGGCGCTTGCGATCGTTAGCAGGCCATGTCCGTAACCGTTCGCCTTTACACACGCCATTATCTTGCAAGCAGGCGCAAGCGATCGAACCCGTGAGACATTGTGAATCAGGTTGTTGGTGTCGATGGTTGCGAGTGTGCTTCGGGTCACTGTCAGGTTGTCTTTGATCGGCGCGCTTTTGTCGAACAGAGAAAGCTAAACGAAGCGGCTGTTGCGGCGCGTGGCAAACTAATAGTCGTAGCGGTGTTGGCTAAATAGGGTTTGCGCTTGCAGCCATATGTCACCAACATTTCCGTCACCTACCGGCTCGCCATCGATTGACAGTACCGGGGCTACCTCTTTGGTAGAACTGGTGATCCAGACCTCGTCGGCTGCCAGTACTTCTTCTTTCATGACGATACGTTCTTCCACCGCGAGCTTTGAGTGCTTTCGCAAGATGTCGATAAGCATGTAACGAGTGATCCCAGGAAGCTTTTGGTGGTCTAGGAGCGGAGTTGCTACTACGCCGTCTTTAACCACAAATACATTGCAAGCGGCTGCCTCTGTCAACTCACCTTTACCATTGAATAGTAGCGTCTCCTGACAGCCACGGGAGTGTCCGTGCTGGTAATGCATCACGTTGCCCAGTAGGGAGGTGGATTTTATATGGCACCGCTGCCATCGGAGATCTTCTGTGGTTGCTACGTGATAGCACTTGGCGCTGTCTTTGTCGGCTGGGGGCGGGGAAGGGATCTCGAACGCGAATGCAAAACGCGTTGGTGCAACACCCTCTGGCATCGCGTGGTTTCGTTTCGTATCCGCTCCGCGGCTAATTTGTATGTAAATGCCCAGATTTTCGCTGCCGTTCCGCTTTGCTAGTTCCTCGGCAATGGTTCTCCACTCGCGCTCATCAATCGGCATGTCGAGCTCGATAGCGTCCAGACCATTCTGCATACGACGCATGTGCGGTCCCAGGCCGACGCTGCGTCCGCCATAGCTTGGCACCACTTCATAGACACCATCGCCGAAGAGAAAGCCGCGATCCATGGGCGAAATTTTCGCTTCGGCTAAAGGCATGTACTGCCCGTTCAAGTAGACCGTTTCCATTTAACGCCTCCG
Source organism: Pseudomonadota bacterium (assembly GCA_039815155.1). Classification (GTDB taxonomy): domain Bacteria; phylum Pseudomonadota; class Gammaproteobacteria; order Pseudomonadales; family Halieaceae; genus Congregibacter. The sequence goes on along the minus strand of JBCBZV010000007.1, from coordinate 37,079 downwards.
ACGTTTTACCTAAAGGAAACCAGTTTGGTGAGCTCTTGCAAAAGCGCTTCTCCGGCAAGCTCATCCATGCCGTCTTCCGTCAATGTGTTTTCCTGAGTGACGCCATCAACGCTGCCCTTCGACGATAGGTAAGCAAGCGTCTCCTGGTGTCTTATCCCGTCTAACAAAGGCTTTTCGTTCAGCACCTGGAGTAACGCGATCAACCCGTAGGCACCCCAGTTAGATACGTCTGCAACTACGAGTTCGTCGCAGGGCGTCTGCGCCCCGGTTATCGATAGTTCCGCCACCGCTTGATTGAGCTTGCCCATTCCAATTTCATTGCCTCCGTCGCCAATCGCTATTGAAGGACAACTCGCAAGTTCCAAATAGTAGTCAAACACTGCGGCAAACGCGGAGATGTCCTCGCCCCGCATATTGTAGTAGCGGCCATCTGCGGCAAGCCCAGGCCGTTCTATGGAAACTACTGCATCGGGACGCAAGCGGCTCAGCCAATTTTCTGCCTCTCGCCTACCGGCTTCCGGAGCAAAGGCGCGCAGCTCCAGCACCGGGTAATCTACTGCGAGCGCATCGGCCAGCGGCGCGGCGCAGGCCAGAGTCGCTGTTATTCCTAAGCTCTCGAGGGCATTGTGGAGCGCGATGGCTCCCACGGGACCGTCCGTTTCAAAAGTCCCCGCAACAGGGAAGCCTGTACCGATGAGAACAGAGCTGGATTCGTGCAGCAGCGTTGCCGCTCGTAAGCAGTAGCCCATTTCCAACTGCGCGCGCAAGTGCTGCATTTGCCGTGGGTTTCTCTGCACTAAGAGCGCTTCTATTTCGGCGGACAGAGCGAGCAATGCTGATGGCATGGGACTCATCGTGGTACGGCTTCTATGCGCCGTGATCGCTCGAACACGTGGGCCAAATTAACGGCGTTGTGCGCGTCCTCTGGTGTCACCGCTAGGAAATGGACAGAGTTTCCCGGCCGCAGTTGCGCCAGCGAAGAACAATCGATCGAAAGCACGGCGCCAAGCTTTGGGTAGCCGCCAATGGTTTGCCTATCGTGAAGCAAGACGATCGGCTGCCCGTCGGCTGGCACTTGAATTGCTCCTAGCGTAATGCCCTCGGACAGCATTCCGGTGCGAGAACAGGGGATAGGGGGGCCGTCGAGACGATAGCCCATGCGGTCACAGCGATCAGATACCTGATACTCAGAGCTAAAAAAACGCTGCTGATCGAGCGACGAAAAGTCGTCAACCTGATAACCAAGCACGACGCGCAGAATCGCCTGCTTGTGATACGTCGGACGCTGCTGCGGGGGAAGCCAGCAGAAATCGACTGGCTCAAGCTTCGGAAAGTCCAAGACATCTCCCGCTCCAAGCTTGCCGCCGTTTAAGCCACCGATCCCCTCACGGACCACCGTCGAGGTGCTTCCAAAGGTGGGCTTTACGCTAAAACCACCGCGAACGGCAAGATAAGAGCGGCAGCCAAGCTCGCTAAATCCAAGTTCAAGGGTTTCGCCGCGGCGTAGCGTTAGTACTCGCCATTGATCCTTTGCTTGCCCGTCGATCGTGATTGGAAGCTTTGCGCCGGTGATCGCGATCTGTGCATCCTGCTGTGCCAAGAGCAGGAGTCCGCCAAAGCTGACTTCGAGCAAGGTAGCATTCGCATCGTTGGCGAGCAGGCGATTTGCAAGGTTCGCCGCCAACGGATCCGCTGGCCCGCCTGCGGTAAGGCCGAGCTTTGCTTGCCCGAAGCGACCACGGTCATGGAGCAGACTCAAAAGCCCCGGTTGCTTGACCAGCAGGCTCACCTGAGTGTCCCTCCCGCGTTTAGGAAGTCCTCTCGCTTCATCGGCCGAAAGCGCACTCGATCCCCAACCACCACGGGCATCGGCTCCGGTGCGCCCGGATCAAACATTTTGAGGGGAGAGCGACCTATCAGGTTCCAGCCGCCAGGGCTCTCCGCCGGATACACCGCCGTCTGTCTATCTGCGATCGCGACTGCTCCGCGAGGCACCCGTTGCCTGGGCGTCTTCCGTCGCGGCGCGGCGATGCGCTCGTCAACATCGCCGAGATAGGCGAAGCCAGGGGCAAATCCGATCGCGTACACCCGGTATTCCTGCTCACTGTGAATAGCGACGATCTTTTCCCAGGCGAGGCCTTTAGCCTGACCAAGGTCCAGTAAATCTTCGCCGGCATCCGGGTGATAAAACACCGGAATTTCGATGAGCCGTCCCGAGCTTAGAGTCTGTGCGTCTAAGTCGGCAAAACACGCGCGGGTGAGTTCACCGACCTGAAAGTGGTCTGTCTGTAGCGGGTCAAAGGAAATCAAAAGAGAGGCGTAGGAGGGAGTCAGGTCAATCAGTGTTGTACCCATCTCCGGTCTTAAAGCTTTGCCTAAGGCCTGTACCTGCGCGGAAACCTCGGGCGAACTTGTCTCACTCAAGTAGGCGATGATCGCAGATTCACCGGCGCTCTGCAGTTTCAATTTTAGGGCCCGGAGACGATGTCGCGAATGGCTCGTATCGCTCGCACACCCTCGTCATTGTCGCCGTGTACGCACAGCGAATCGACTTCGAGCGCTAGCTGTTTGCCGGACACGGTTGTGACTGATCCGGAGTCGACGAGTTCACGAACCTGCGCAAGCATGCGCTCTTTGCTGTGCACGGCGCCGTCTTTACGGCGAGAAAGGAGCCTGCCATCGTCGTCATAGCAGCGGTCAGCAAAGGCTTCGAAGAATAACGAAAGGCCCTGTTGCTGAGCCTCTTCTCGGTGTTTGGGAGCATCCATTGTTGCCTGAATCATCAGCTTTAAAGACTTCGGATAGGCAGCCACTGTTTGCATTATGGTCAATCGAATCGAGTCGTTGGCCATCATGTCGTTGTAGAGCGCCCCGTGCGGCTTCACATAGTCGAGCTGAGCTCCAGTGACGCGGGCAACGCCGTCAATCGCGGCTATTTGATAGAGCAGTGTCGCGCGCAGTTCGGCCCCTGACAAAGCCATGCTGCGGCGGCCAAAGCCGACCAGATCTGGATACGATGGATGGGCGCCTACGCTAACCTGGTGCTGGGCGGCAAGGCTAAGCGTTTGCTCCATAGTCAGAGGATCGCCCGCGTGAAAGCCGGTCGCAACGTTCGCTTGATCCAAGAAGACCATCACGTCCCCGTCGCAACCAAGGCGCCAGTTGCCGAAGCTCTCGCCCAAATCACAATTTAACAACATCTTTTTCTACTCATTCGTCGGCGATTAACTGTGCTCCACAAAAGACGATCAGAATACCGCTAGCTCGCTATTTCGCTTATCGGTCACCAGCATGCAACCGGGGCTATGCGTGATTGCGATTGGCGGCGCTGCCGCTGCTAGCGCTTGTTGCGGCGTGACACCGCAGGCCCAAAAAACTGGAACCTCTCCTCGCGCAATAGGTACCGCGTCGCCGTAGTCAGGCACCGTAAGATCCTTGATGCCAATCTCGGCTGGATCGCCAAAGTGTATCGGTGCGCCATGGACAGAAGGAAAGCGGCTGCAAATTTGAATAGCTCTAATAGCCTGCGCCGGTTTAAACGGTCGCATGCTTACCACCATGTTCCCGGCAAAGGGTCCCGCAGGCTCGCAGGGAATCCGCGTGTTATACATCGGTACGTTACAGCCTAGGCTGACATTTCTAACCTCTAGTCCGGCTTCAATTAGCGCCTCTTCAAAGGAGAAAGAGCACCCGAGAGCGAAGACCATAAATCGGTCGCTCCAAAGATCGATAATGTCCGTTCGCTCTTCTACTGGCTCACCATCTCTAAACACGCGATAGCTTGGGACATCGGTCCTGATGTCTATATCCCCCAATGTGGGGAGGTCCGTATCTCCCGGATTTTGACTCGATGCGATCAGTGGGCAGGGTTTAGGGTTGGACTGGCAAAAGCGCAGGAAATCAGTGGCCCACGCCTGTTCTAAAATGACGAGATTGCACTGGACGAAGCCGGGTGCAAAGCCAGAGGTATTTCCCGTAAATGCGCCTGCGCGGATCTGTGCCCTGAGTTCCGCTGGGCCGCTAGAGACAACCGCTTCCGACGTTGTTTCGGCGTTCATTTTATTGCGGGGAGGCTGGCTCGCGTTGTTCACGATAGGAATGACCGCGCTAGTCTTTCGGAGTGTTCAAGGTTACCTCAGAGTCCGGTATTTCAGTAGTATTGACGCAAAGAGCTAATAAAAACTAGGAGGACTCTTCAATGCCTCATCCCAGCGTCACCGCCGAGACTTATCCGCACAAACCAGCGATTATCATGGGGAACTCCGGCGAGCTTGTAAGCTACCGGCAGCTTTCCAATTCGATCAATCGAGCCGCTCAGCTGTTTCTCGCGGCGGGCCTGCGGGTGGGCGATCATCTTGCTTTGATGCTAGAAAATCGCCATGAGTTCCTATCTATCTGCTGGGCGGCTCAAACGGCGGGTCTAATCTATACACCCATTAGCAGTCATCTGAAAGCCGATGAAACCGCTTACATACTTCGCAATTGCGGAGCGAAGATGTTTATCGCGAGCGCTGCAGTCGCAGACGTTGCAATGGCCGCCGCCGCAGATATAGAAAAGCTCGAGACGAAGCTCATGCTCGATGGTATTCGTGAAGGCTTCCAATCCTGGGAAGAGGCCATTGACGGTTGTGGCTTGGAACCAATCGCCAACCCGATTAATGGCGCGCCGATGCTTTATTCCTCGGGTACGACTGGGCAGCCCAAGGGGGTGCGGATTCAGCTTCCCGAGCCAGACATTAATGCACCGCATCCTTTGGCTGGGTCTATTGGCTTGGCATTCGGATTTGGCGAAGAGACCGTCTATCTCTCTCCGGCACCGCTGTATCACGCCGCACCGCTGCATTTTAATATGATGGTGCAAAGCCTGGGCGGCACTTCTGTGATCATGGAGAAGTTCGTCGAGACGCGAGCTCTTGAACTGATAGAAGAGCACCGGGTGACGCACAGTCAGTGGGTTCCGATCATGTTCGTACGCATGTTGAAGCTACCGGAATCGATTAAGGCGTCTTTCGATCTCAGCTCCCATCAGTTCGCGATCCATGCAGCGGCGCCTTGTCCGGTGGAAACCAAGGAACGCATGATCGATTGGTGGGGTCCGATAATCGTCGAGTATTATGGGTCTAGTGAGGGTATTGGGCTAACACTCATTGACTCTGAACAGTGGTTGGCTCATCGCGGGTCTGTCGGGCGAGCCGTGTCCGGCGTGCTACACATACTGGACGAACAGGATAAAGAATTGCCCCCTGGTGAGATTGGTACCGTGTACTTCGGTGGTACACAAGCTAATTTCAGTTATCACGACGAGCCAGAAAAGACAGCGAACTCCTACAACAAGGAAGGGTGGGCTACCTGTGGCGATGTAGGCTACGTCGATGACGAAGGGTTTCTTTATCTTACTGATCGAAAGCACTTCATGATCATAAGCGGTGGTGTCAACGTTTATCCTCAAGAAGTTGAGAATCTGTTGATTACCCACGATAAGGTCGCCGACGTCGCCGTGTTTGGAATTCCAAACGAAGATTTCGGAGAAGAGGTGAAAGCGGTCGTGCAACCTCGGAACTGGGCGGATGCAACCGATACCTTGGCGATCGAACTAATCGAGTGGCTTCGCGAACGTCTTTCGCACGTCAAAGTCCCTAGATCAATCGACTTTAATGAGCAGCTGCCCCGCCTTGATAACGGAAAGTTGTATAAGCGACACTTAGTGGAGGCTTATCGGTCAGCACCTGAATCAAGCGACTGACTCAGGTGAAGGGCTTGCTTAAGCAGGGTTACGAGCGATGTATGAAGTAAAACATTTCATTGAAGACAGGTTGGATGTTCAGCACGATTTGATCGAGGCGCATCCTCTGGGACTGTTAATTTGTAACGACAGCACAGGCCGGCTCGCCGCGAACTCGATTCCCTTTACGATCCGCAGAGATCTCGGAGAGCTTGGCACTTTGCGAGCGCATATCGCCAGAGCAAATCCGCAGTGGTCAGAACTGAAGAAAGGGCGGGAATGCCTCACCATCTTTCAAGGCGAAGAGGCCTATGTTTCACCAAACTGGTACCCCACCAAGCAAAAGCACGGCAAAGTTGTTCCTACCTGGAACTACGTAACTGTCCAGGTATGGGGAACGCCCCTGGTAATAGATGATCCCGACTGGCTTCGGGCGCAGATCGATGAAATGACAGATCGACAGGAAGCCTCTCAAGTAAAGCCGTGGGCAGTTGGTGACGCTCCAGCGGAATTTACGTCCTCTATGATCCGAGGCATTGTCGGGATCGAACTGGCGATTAGGGAAATAAAGGGGAAGTGGAAGGTAAGTCAAAACCGTCCGCAAGAGGACATCAAAGGCGTAGTCTCCGGGCTATCTGATGCGGGAAAGGACGCAATTGCAAATCAGGTCGCCCAGCATGTAGCCGCTGATAAGTAGCCTAGGAAACGGGGTTGGCAAAATAGCGCTCGGCTTCGTCACGAGCAACATACCACGACCATCTATCATGTTGAGGAATAAAGCTACCCGGCTGCCGGTTCGCTTTGTGCCGAAGTTTCCCTATCCGCTGTATTTAAGTTTTCCGCTTCGCGGGCGATCCCTCTGCTTTTGCGAACGGGTAGGTAAAAAGCAGGCAGTACAAAAAGTGTGAACAGTGTTCCGATCAGCATACCGGCAGTGATTGTCATACCGATCGAAAAGCGTGCATTCGCACCGGCTCCACTAGCGAGTACTAGGGGTAGAACCCCAAGAACAGTGGCAAAGGTGGTCATTAAGATGGGGCGTAGGCGCATGGTTGCTGCTTGGAGCACAGCCTCTCGTTCGTTAGCCCCTTTTTCTACCAGCTGGTTGGCAAACTCAACAATGAGAATGCCGTGCTTTGCGATCAAACCGATTAGTGTGAGCAGGCCAATTTGCGTGTAAATATTGAGAGTCATTGCCCCCATGGCAATCGGCAGCATCGCACCGAATATCGACAGCGGCACTGCGATCAGCACCACGAGCGGGTCTCTGAAGCTGTTAAATTGAGCCGCCAAGACCAAGAAGATCAACAGTAGGGACAGGGCAAAGAGAACGGGGAAGGTGGCGCTTTCCTGTACAAATCGCCTTGAAGTGCCCGTGTAGCCAACGCGGAAACCTCGCGGTGCAATCTCTTGCAGTTTCGTTTCTAAAAACTGAAGTCCGTCTCCGAGCGTGTTGGGTGGCATGACTATGCCCTGCAAGGTGGTGCTGTTTAGCTGCTGAAATTGGGAAAGCACATTGGGTTCTACGCGGCTGTCGAGACTGATTACGCTCGAAAGGGGCACCAGCTCACCACCATCGGTCCGCAAATAGTATTTTTCTAGTTCGGCTTGCGTGAGTCGGAAGTCACGACCGGCCTGTGGAATAACCTTGTAACTCCGGCCGTCGCGAGTAAAGCGATTGATCTCCGCTTCCCCCAGCATCATTGCCAAAGTGGTCGCAATATCTTGCATCGAAATGCCCAGGCGTGAAGCAAGTTCGCGATCTATATCGACGCTGATCTCGGGCCGATTGAAGTCAAGAGATTGGTTGATAAAGATGAACAATCCTGACTCTTGAGCAGCACGTACTAGCTCTGCACCCACTTGTTCAACGCGCTGATAATCCGCCGTAGAGGCTACAACAAAGCTGACAGGCAAGCCTGCGTCGGAGCCCGGTAGGGGAGGGGTACCGAAGCTGAACATCTCCATTCCAGCAATCTCACCCAAGCGGGCTTGCAGTTCTTTCTGAATCTCCTGCTGTGTCCGCTCTCGCTCATCCCACGGCCGCAAAGAAAGCCCACCGAAATTACTATCGGGCATCGCTACCTGCCAGGATGAATAGATCTCGGGGATGTCTTTCCAGATTTCCACGACCTGGTCGAGAAACACGTTGATGTAATCTAGATTGGCGTAGCTTGGCGCGCCGCCTGCCACGTAGATCGAGCCGGTGTCTTCTTCCGGTGCGAGTTCCTTTTGTGCGACCGCAAACAGTGCCGGGAGGCTGAGGAAAATACCTACGCAGAATAGTAGTACGGCGCCACGGTTTGAAAGACAAGCCGCCAGGAGGCGCTGATAGCGGAAATTTAAGCTATGGAACCGCTGGTCCAGCCAGCTTGCGAAGCGACCCTGCTGTTCCTGCGGTTGCAGAAATCGCGACGCCATCATTGGGCTAAGGGTGAGTGCGACGACGCCAGAAACCAAAACTGCGCCCGCTAGGGTCAGTGCGAATTCGGTAAACAAAGCCCCGGTCAATCCGCCGATGAACGCAATCGGCGCATACACCGCTGCCAGGGTTAGGGTCATGGATATCACCGGCAGCGCGACTTCCCGCGCTCCTGTCAAGGCAGCGGTGAGCGGCGTGGCACCTTCTTCTATATGGCGGTGTACGTTTTCCACCACCACGATCGCATCGTCCACGACCAGGCCGATTGCGATCACCATCGCCAGCAGTGTAAGTAGGTTGAGTGAGAAGCCCATCGCCATGATCACAAACACCACTCCGATAAGTGACAGGGGAATGGCGACGAGCGGTATGAGGACCACCCGCATCGATCCGAGGAAAAAGAAGATCACGAGAATGACGATGATACCCGCTTCAAGAATTGTCGTTATCACCTCATCAAGTGCGTGCTTGATTGCGAAGGAGCCGTCCCAATCCATGATCATTTCGACATCGGCGGGAAGGTTAGCTTCTAATGCCGGTAGGGCCGCGTGGACGGCTCGAGACACGGCAAGTGGATTCGCATCTGGGGCTGGTGTGATCGCCATGAACACCGTATCGCGGCCACTGGTGAAGCTTCGCATCTGATTGTTTTCCGCTGCGAGTTCAACGTCGGCAACGTCGCCGAGCCGAACTTTTCGATCCGCTTCTTGACGCACAACCAGGGAGCGAAACTCCTCGGGTGTTTGCATGCCGGTAACTGCGTCGACCATGACGCGTATCCATTCGCCTTCTGTCGCCCCAGCCGTGCTGATCACGTTGTCCTGCACGATGGCCTGATTGATATCGTTGGCCGTGATACCCAGCGCCGCCATGCGTACCGGATCAAGCCATATACGCATTGCGAGGAAGCGGCCGAAAATGCCCGCTTTACCCACGCCGTCGATGGTCGCCAACTCCGGTTGGACGCTTCGCAGTAAGAAATCGGTGATCTGGTAGGGAGACATCTGATCGCTGATGAACGCCAGGTACATCATCGCGTCGCCGCCGCGAGTGGTCGAGATTACCGGGTCCAGGATGTCTTCCGGAAGTTCATCGCGCGCTTCGTTTACCTTTGCAATGACTTCTGTCAATACATCGGAGGTGTTTTCTCCCAGGCGTACGTGCACCTCTATAATGGACACACCTGGGTTACTGGTTGAGGTCAGATACTCAACACCGCGAGCCCCTGCAATATTGACCTGCAGGGGAGTCGTGACGAAACCTTGGATCGTGCGTGAATTCGCTCCCGGGTAGACCGTTGAAACCTCTATTACGCTTCGCTCCAGTTCTGGGAACTCACGCAGGGGGAGTTTCGCGAGGGATGCGAGCCCGGCCACGAGCAGCAGAGCGCTGATGACGATCGCCAAAACCGGTTTGTTGATGAACGTGTCGGTGAATTTCATCGGCTTAACCTTCCGCTCTCGTCTAAGACGATCCGAGCGCCGCGATAAAGCTTGTTTTGTCCGGAAGTGACTACACGCTCATCGCCGTCCAAGCCGCTTAGAATCGCGATACCACCTTCTCCCACCCCACCGGTCTCAACTACCCTAGGAGCCACCGTTAAGCCGGCTTCGTCTTCTTCAATTACGTAAACAAGGTCGCCCTGAAGCGAGTACGAAATCGCAGTCTCAGGTACGAAGACCCTTTGCTCCCTGCGGCCCAGGTCTACGGTTAGTCGGGCGAACATACCCGGGAAAAGGCCTTCGCCGTCTTCTAGGTCTGCCCGTAGAAGCAGGTTCCTAGTGTTTTCGTCGACCTGCGAATCAATCGCCGTCAGTCGCGCCGAAAAATTTTTGTCGGGATAGGCTGCGGTCCTTAGGGTGATCGCTAGGCCCGGCCTCATGAGCGGTGCGTACCGGTCCGGCACAGAAAAATCGACTTCCAAGTGCTGCGTGTCTTGCAGCGTGACGAGTTGTGTTCCGGCTTCGACGTAATCGCCCAAGCGTACTTTGAGAATGCCCAAGGTGCCCGAAAAGGGCGCTGCGATGAGCTTGTTCTTCAGAACGGCGTCGATCTCGGCCAGTTCGGCCTGCGCTGCTCGAAAATCGGCGCTGGATTGATCAAGCTGACTTTGCGGTATCGATTTTTCCTTGATCAGCCTTGCATCGCGCTGATACAGCTGTTCGGCGAGAACAAGCCTAGCTTGCAGCCGCTGTCGAGAGGCGGATTCGAGTTCGTTGTCTATAGCCAGTAGCGCTTGTCCGACCTCCACTGAGGCTCCCGAACGGGCAAATACGTTTGTGATATCGCCGCTTGTTTCTGCATTAAGGGTGATGCCGCGTGCCGCCCGCACCGTGCCTACCGCATCAATCGACTCACGCCAGGGGAGTATCTGCGCTTTGGTTGCGGTGGTCGTAACGGGTGGTGGTGTGAAATCTGTTGATGCTAAACGAGCAAAACTTGCGCCTATGTAGACAGCAGTTCCACCGACGATCACTAGCAGGAGCGTTATCGCGACAACGTACGCGCGCAATTTTTTATCCTTTTTTGAGTATTTGACGCCATTTAGACGATTCTAGCGACATTTTAGAAGCATTAAGATTTTAATTCATCTTTTCGCTGTACGCCGATTGGGGCACGGCCCTACTCGATTTGCGCGTCGGCGTAAAGTTTACAGCGCACTTCAGATCGTTATGCTGGCTCTACACGCAGTGGAGGTTATCCATGTCTTCGAGACAGCTCAAGCGTCTTACCAAAGCGATGCATAGTGCAGCCAGCTACGGTGAGTGGACGGAAGCGGCACAATCTCATGACGACCTGAGCGGTGCTCGGCGTTGGCGCGAAATTGATCAAAGCCGGCAATACGATTACGCGCAGATTCGTCTGCGTTTGGATCGTCTTCGCAGCTTACGAGTTCGCCAGGATTACCACGGTCTGCTTTACAACCTGAACGAAGGCATCCACGGCAATATGGGAGGCATGGGCCGGAGTTCCCTTTATCGGCGCGCTTGTTTTGGAACGAAGCGTTTGATCGAGCAATACATCGAAGAAATTGATGATGCTTTGCACTTTCTCGCTGAACTGGACAGTCAAGAGATCGACGTTCAGGAAAAACTTGATTTCTTCTACCGCGCAAACATTTGCTACGGGCGCTCGGCGTTGTTGCTAAGTGGCGGCGGTGTCTTAGGTTTCTACCATTTGGGCGTGGTTAAGACGCTGCTTGAGCAAAATTTGCTTCCGCGGGTGATTTCCGGCTCGAGCGCAGGGGCTTTGGTGGCCGCCGTAGTGGGCGCCCACAATGACAAGGAACTCCAAGAATTTTACGATCCGAGTAAGCTTCACTTTGAGGCGGAGCGAGAAGCCAGCGTATTTTCGCGCTTGCTGTTTGCAAATTCGCCGCAGGTAGACGTCGGTGATCTGGAGAAAATCATCGCTCGCCTGGTTCCCAACATGACCTTTCAGCAAGCCTATGAGAAGACCGGTCGACAAATAAGTATCTCCGTTGCGCCAGCGGAGCCACATCAGCGTTCTCGGTTGCTGAATGCGATTACTTCCCCAAATGTCTATTTGCGATCTGCGGTAATGGCATCGGCTGCCGTGCCCGGCGTGTTTCCACCGGTAACCCTCACTGCGGAGAATGCCCACGGTGAAGCGCAGCCCTACTTGCCTACTCGTCGCTGGGTAGATGGAAGCATTGCCGATGACCTTCCTATGAAGCGTCTTTCCCGTTTGTTCGGAGTCAATCATTACATTGTCAGCATGGTGAACCCGGTGGTTACGCCCTTCCTCAACCGGGGTGAAGAACAAAGCCAGTTGGCAAAAGCCTTGGGTGGACTCGGCGTTGGTGTCGGGCGCGAGGTTTTGAATTTCTACCGTGGGCTCGCGCAGCGAAACGAGGACAACTGGCCCCGATTTAACATGTTTCTAAATGGATTCCACGCCCTGATGGACCAGAAGTACAGTGGCGATATCAACATCGTTCCGAATTTCCGCTGGTACAACCCAACCAAAATTCTGTCCCACTTGTCTGAAAGAGAACTGTTGTCGCTGGTCGAAGCTGGAGAGCGAGCGACCTACCCGCATATCGAATCGATTCGTACAACAACGGCGATCTCTCGCACGATGGAGGATATTCTGCGCCGCTTTGAGTACGGGGATTTACAGCCGGAGCCGGAAAAAGTACACCGGCCGCGAGCGTCCCGACGACGTCCTACACCGACAAAGGATGAGCGCAAGCTCATTCGCTCGAGCAAACGGGGCAAAGCGGGTGGCGCGGGCAAAGAGCTTACCAAACAGAAGGGGCCGGCAAGATCAACGACGCGTGCCCGAGCGCAACGCCGGGATACGGGAGGTACCAAGGCGGGCGACAAGAACGGTGTTAAAGCGGCGGGTGGGGTCAATGGCATCCGGCGCAGTGCTGCCTAGTCAGGCCAACGGATAAATCGCTGCAGCTGCTAGCTTTTTATCTGCAGCCGGTCTTCAACCGTCTATGTAGCCAACACCCATGGCGGCCAGGACTTCCACCATCTCACCGCGTGAGTGTGCTTCCTCACTGGATGCGGTGCCGATCAGGGCGCGCTTTCGAACCCCTTGCAAGATCGCCGCGAGGCGGAAAAAGCAAAACACCACGTAGAAATTCCAATTTTTAATAGCGCCTCTGCCGGTGCGTTCACAGTAGCGCTGCACATACTCTTCATCAGAGGGTATACCCAATTCGGATCGATCCACGCCGGCTAGGCCGCGGATACCGTCCTCGGCAGGTAATTGCCATGCCATCACCTGATAGGCGAGATCGGCAAGCGGATGCCCTAGCGTTGACAGCTCCCAGTCTAGGATGCCAATGATCTTTGGTTCAGTCGCGTGAAACATAAGATTATCAAGACGAAAATCGCCGTGGACTAGCGAGACCGGCCCATCGTCCGCAGGCATATTGGTGGGCAGCCATTCGATGAGTGTTTCCATCGCCGGGCTCACCTCTGTTTCTGACGCTCGATACTGCTTCGTCCAGCGCGACACCTGCCTCTCAAAGTAATTGCCTGGTTTCCCAAAGTCCCCGAGTCCGACAGCCTGTGGATCCACACGGTGCAACGCGGCAAGCACACGATTCATTTCGTCATAGATTGCTTCCCGCTCTTGTACAGCGTCAACCTCCGGTAGACGCGGATCCCAGAGTACGCGTCCGTCGAGATACTCCATGATGTAGAACATTGAGCCGATTACGTCGTCGTCTTCGCAAAGCAGGTAGGTCTTCGCGACGGGAACGTCCGTATCTGCAAGCGCCTTGAGCACCCTATACTCACGATCTACTGCATGTGCAGAAGCGAGAAGCTCTCCGGGGGGTTTGCGCCTAAGCACCCACTTTCGGTCGTCGTTGCGAATAATAAAAGTAGGATTTGATTGGCCGCCGGCAAATTTTTCCGCACTCAAGGAGCCGCTAAAGCCCGGTAACTTACCAGGCAGGTAGCGCTCGAGAGATTCCGTATCGATTGTTTGCGTGCTCATAAATTCAGTTGCTTCCCCCATAGACGCGGCGAGTGTGCAGGAGCAAGTGTTGCAGTGCAAATCTTGTGGCTGGGAAATTCCGTTTGTACGCGTGCGCAACGCTGGCTATGCTTCGCGTTCGGTTTTCGGATACGCCCCTAGTGCCGAACTCGACACCGCAAATAACAATGATCATTGAGGTAGTAAGGAGCAAAAATGTACGAAGAACTGAAGCGCGTGTGGGAGGAAATGACCTCAGCGGGACAAATGTTCTCGGTTCATCGTCAAGAGGTCCTTGGAAATGACATTCTCTGCTATGAGAACGCACCGGCTTCGCTCCGGGATCTGTGGATGCTCTCCGCAGGACACGCTGAGTCAGACTATCTGGTTTATCAAGACGAACGATTGACCTACGCGCAAGCCCATAAGCAAACAGCGGCCCTGGCCAGCGAACTGGCCGCGATGGGTGTTGAGCCCGGTGACCGCGTTGCCATTGCTATGCGCAACTACCCCGAGTGGATGTTGGCTTATTGGGCGACGGTGAGCATGGGCGCCGTGGTGGTTGGAATGAATGCTTGGTGGGTGCCCGGAGAAATGGAGTACGCACTTGAAGACTCCACCCCAAAAGTATTGATTGCGGATAGTGAGCGACTTGAGCGTTTTCGCGAGCTGGGGCAAAAGTTTGGCGATTTAACGCTCATCGCCGTGCGCTGCGATGAGCAGCAGCGAGGCGACGCAGCAGACTGGGCGAGTTTGGTTGCCGGTGACGGGGCGATGCCCGATGCGGTAATAGATACGGACGATGATGCCTGTATCTTTTACACCTCTGGTACGACTGGGCGGCCAAAGGGCGCACAGCTTACGCACCGAGGTTGCGTATCCAACGTTATGAACGTGGCATTCATTAACGCAGCGCAGGCGAGTGCGCTAGCGCAGGCGGCAGGAAACGAAGCTCCAGCCCCTGGGAGCGAAGCAGCGGTTCGAGCCCTCGTGGCAACACCGTTGTTTCACGTGACTGCGAATAACTGTGTAGCACAGGTGGCAACGCTCGTCGGGGGGCGCCTGGTACTGATGTATAAGTGGGATGCGGGAGAAGCGCTGAAGCTGATTGAGCAAGAGCAGATCTCTGCTTTTAGCGCAGTCCCAATGATGACGCGCGAGGTGCTGGCCCACCCAAATTTTTCGGCGCACGACACATCGTCGCTCAAGACCATGGGCGGAGGTGGCGCAGCAATGCAACCGGATCTGGTTGGCAAGGTGCCCGAGCGTCTACCGAACACCCGCCCTAATACCGGCTATGGCATGACGGAAACCTGCGGGATCATCGCGGCTCTAGCCTTGGAATTCTATCTAGATAGACCAACAAGCGTAGGCCCTGTGATGCCGACCTTAGAAGCTAGATGCGTAAATGAGGAGGGCGAGGTGATGGGCCCCAACGAAATTGGCGAAGTCACGGTCAAAGGCGCTCCGGTTATACGTGGTTATCTGAACCGACCAGATGCAACCGCTGAAACGATTAAAGACGGCTGGTTGCATACCGGCGATGTGGGTTACATCGATGAAGATGGTTTTCTCTATCTTGTCGATCGGGCAAAGGACATGGTTTTGCGTGGTGGCGAAAACGTTTATTGCGCCGAAGTCGAGAATGCAATCTTCGAGCACGAGAACGTCGCGGAGTGTGCGGCGTTCTCTGTTCCGGATGAGCGTCTTGGTGAGGAAGTGGGTGTCGCCGTCTACCTAAAGTCTGGCGCTGGATTAACGGCCGAGGAGCTGAGGACGCACTGTAAAGCCTTGCTGGCGCCTTACAAAGTCCCGCGGTATGTCTGGTTTGTCGAAGAGCCGTTACCGCGCAATGCGAATGGAAAGTTCATCAAGCGTCAATTGCAGGATCAACTTGCGACTGAGGATGCAGCATAGCCCATAGCCGATAATCGATAGCCTTGTACTGGGAGTGGGGCGAGCTTCGGCGTCCGCTACTGCGCTATTCGCATATGAACGCCGGCAAAATCCTGGTCCAAACTTGCGCTAACTGAAATTCTTTCCGGGCTCAACGCTTTCTCCGTGACCAAAAATCGTTTTGCGCTCGTAGCGCGAGCGGAGGCGAGGCCTTGCAGAGCAGATTCCTCCACGATCACCGATGCGAGTGCTTTGTCCCATAGGTGGGATGTCTGCGCTCCCGAGGGCGCTATCGAATTGGACTCGCTAGGCGTGTTTACGGACGATTGGAGCTTGTCTTTCATAGCTTGCTCATTCGTACTTTCAACAGGGCCAAATCTCGCAAGGAGATGCTCGTATATTGGCTTATCTCGCCGAGCGATAGCGAGCTCGCTGAAGCCGTTGGCAGCAAGCTCCGCTTCTAAGCTAGCCTCCTGCAGACTTCGCGTATCGCTCAGCGGATCGTAGGAACCGCTAATTCGGATACTCAAACCAGGTCTCTGCTCTAGGGCTTTTGCCAGCGCGTCCAGGCTTTCGCGGCCGTTCTGATCTAGGAGTTTGCTTCCAATGGGGAAAGCGATGTCTTCTAGGTCTTGTTTGCTCCCGACCAAACCGGCCAGCAGTTTAAACGGCGCCGCTGCGGCGTTGACGATGAGGTTGGTGATTGCACGGCCGATAACGCCGCCTAGGGAGAAGGAAGGGTCATCAACGCTGCCGCTGACCGGCACGCTGACATCGATGACACCGCTACTGTCGGTGAGTAACGCGAGCGCGAGCTTCAGCGGTAAGTTCAAGGCTTTGTCGCTCTCGATACGATCACCTAGTTCCATCTGTGCAATAAGAATTCGGTTTGTCCCGGCTAGTGATTCTTCCTGCAGTCCGTAGCTGAGATTGACGTTCATTGTGCCGCTTTTGATTTCGTAGCCTGCGTAGGTGCCCGAGTAGGGCGTCATGTTGGCGATGTCGACCCCGCTGAAATCAAGCGTGAAATTCAAATCACGATTTCCCTCAGCATAGATACCTTCAGCTTTGATGCTGACTGGGGCATAGCCGTCTACGGATCCGAGCAGCTCTAATGCGAGCGGTGATCTATCTCGCGTATTCAAATCGGTCAGACGGCCGCGAATCTCGGCGATGTTGGCCTGAAAGGGCAGCGGCAGCGAGTCATCGGCGAAGTCCAGCCGACCCTGATCTATCGAGAATTCGTCCAAGCGCAGGCCCCAGACGGGCGCTTCGCTTTTCTTGCCCGCCCCATCGGTAGTCGCAAGCTTGTTCGGTGCTGCGCCTGAGGATGTCGCTGCCGTGCTTGTGCTTTCCACTTCTTTGTTATCGGTTTCCCGAATGACGCCGTTAATATTCAGCCGCCCGTCTTCCAGTACATGAAGCGAACCGACCGGCTCTAACAGTTCAAGACTGGCGATTTCGATGCTCGCGTCCTCTGGTTTTAACCGCATTTTCGACAATTTGAGTTGTGCTAATTCAAACGCGGTGGCCCTTGTTTCGTGAAGCTCTGTCGCGAAATCTGCGATGTTCAGATCGATCAGAAGTTCTCGGGGCTCAAAGTTGTTCAACAGCACGTTCACATTACTGCTAAGGGTGCCGCTGCGGATGTCTGTTCGCGTCGCTTCATTGAGCGGGGGGTTGAACCAAGTTAAGGGGAGCGTGTTTATTGCTAGCTCGCCGTTGAGCTCGCCGCTATTGGCAATCAAATCTCCAGAAAAAGTGAGGGTGGTTTTTTGATTGATGACCAGCTGCCCGGAAAATAACGCCGTGGATGGCGCCGGATAGGCAAGGCCCTCGATGGAAAACTCTATCGGTGTAACCTCGATTTCCCCCGGACTCAGATATTCCGTATTCCAACCTACGCGATTGTCGTTTAACGTTAGCTTTTGCAGCGTTAAGTTCCATTCGGCTTCAGGCGTTGTATCTGTGCCGCTTGGCGACGTTTGCGCTTGTTTGGCTGCGGGTGTGTTCTCGGCCTCTTGGCGTTGACCACCCGTCGAGCTTTCGCCGCCCGCACCGCTCCCATCAAGCGTGCCTACATCAAGCGTGCCTATGTCGCCTTGCGGTAGGTAGTCATTGAGGCTAAACACGCCGTTTCGATCATAGACATCCGCATCGAGCCCGCTAAACCGCACAGCGCCGATAAGCAGGTCCTTTTCTTGGAGATCGAAACGTAACTGCGAGAGGGCCAACTCGCTCAAGGCAAATTCTGAAGGGAGATCGCTTACTCCCGTTTGATGCCTGTACTTAGGTTGCACAGAAACATCATGGAGACGCAGCTGGCTATCGGTCAGCGAGAGCGCCAGCTCTTTTTGCCAGTTGACGTCGTACAAGACCGTAGCGTCGAGGAGGGCAGATCCTAGGACGACACTGAGTTCATGCTTTTGATAACGCCAGGCATGGGTTAGATCTATATTGCTGAGTTCAAGGCGACCACGGCTTGCTGAGCCGGCGATGTCGACCGTTCCAGTCCAAGCTAATCTGCCGCCTCCATCGCTGGTCAGTTCGAACACGCCATCGCCCGATGTGTTCGGTTTAGTGCTGATGTTTTTGGTCGCTAGATTTAGATCTCGCTGGGTCGTGGTATAGGGCTGCGGGCGGGTTTGGTCTGTGTAGGTGAGCTCTTTAGCATTGATTGCGAGCCGATTAACAGTTACGTGAGGTATGGGCGAAGTATCGCTTTGCTTGCCTCCTTCTTCACCGCCTTCGGCGAGCAGATCGTCAAAGTGAAAGCGCCCATCGGCGTAGCGAAGCACGCGGAGATGCAGCCCTTCTACGGAAATTTCGTCAAAAACGATACCCGACCGCCACAGGCTCGCGAGGGATAGGTTTGCCTCAATTCTGTCGACTTCAACCGGGCGATGGAGATCGCTCTCTTCGAGGGCAAGGCCTCGGAAATCCAGCGCAATCGTAAAAGGATTGAAGAACAGAAGCTCGCTTTCAAAACGGCGGTTTGAGGCTTCCTCGATTGTCTTTGGAACGAAAACGTTCAATAGAGGCATGATTAGCAAAAATGCCACGGCGACATAGGCAAGGTAAGCCCCTAGCACCCACTTCAACCAGAACTTCTGCCGGGAAGGGAGTCTATCGATCACTGTCACTCTTTCTCCTGTGATTACAACCGCGGCTTTGGTACACCGCCTATTGTCCAATCGGGCTTAAATGGTTCAGCCGCCTAAGCTCGCCAGCAACGTTTACGATCAGCCTTAAGGGCGCAGCCTCACACTACAGACCCTTGCGGTAGGTATAGGGCGTCAGCCCTGTCCACGACTTGAATGCGCGAATGAATGCACTCGACTCGGAGAAGCCCGCGCGAAACGCGACTTCTTCAACACTTAGAGATTTCTTACTCAAAAAGTGTAGCGCGGTATCCCGTCGAATATCGCTTTTTATCTGGGTGAACGTGGTGCCTTCCTCCGCTAATCGCCGTCGCAGCGTCTGTGGGTGCAAATTGAGGCGGTCAGCTACTGTTGTGAGTTCGGGCATTGCATCCAATTCGGTCCTCAGATGGGCCCGGATTTTTGCGGTCCAACCAAAGGAATAGCTGGTGGTTAGCATGATCAGTGTTGGGTGTCGCAAATATCGTCTTAGGCTTTCCGGTGATTGTGTGATCGCTTTGTCGAGTAATGCCTCGGGGAACTGCAGCGAATGCACTGGCTGGTCAAACTCTACCGGGTTGCCGACGAACATCAGCTTGTAATCAATCGCGCGAGCGGCCGCACTATGGCGAAAGCGAACACGGATGAGGGGAAGCTCTTCCTGGACGAGCCAGCATGCGAAACGATGGGTGTTGAGGAGCGCAAGCTCTGGGAGGTAGCTTCCTCTCGCGCCTGAATAGTGCTCGATAGAGATTGTCCCGGTTGCTAGATCGAAGTCGATGGGAAGGCCTCTGCCCATCAGCTGAAAAAAACGACAGTAGCGTGCCAGCGCCTGACCCAGGGTGCTGGTTGAAATAACTGCATGGCACATCATGTCCCAGCTGCCCAGAGGTACGGGAATCTCCGCGTAGCCTAGCGCTTCATCACGCATTGCCTGCATCGTGTTGGTTTGAAGATCTGCAAACTGCTGCACGCTCACCCGCGCCAAGGGCTCCTCGAGAATCCTGGGTGATATGCGATGTCGTAATAACAGCTTTTGAGGATCTACATCCGCCCGCAAAGCGTGCTTTAGTACCGCTTGAACGTGGTGAACCGACACAGACAGACGACTACTGCTACGGTTTGCGCCTGCATTGCTCACCGGGTTTTCAGCTGCCATTTCCGCCTGTCATCTGCAGTCAATTTCTCTGTCAAGGTGGGTCATTGTTGTCCGATATCGCTGCTCACCATACTGCGCCGCAACGTCAAGACGCCAAAATAGGAATCTAGTCATGTTGCCACGCAACTTTACGGAAGAGCAGGTTATGTTTCGCGATGCGTACCGCAAGTTTCTCAGCGCGGAAATTGTGCCACACATGGAAAAATGGCGGGACCAGGGTCGTGTGGATCGAGAAGCATTTCGAAAAGCTGGCGAACAAGGATTTTTGATGATCTGGCCCGACGAGAAGTACGGCGGTACCGGCGACAACGATTTCCGCTTTGAGCAGGTTATTATCGAAGAGACGTCCTACGCACGGGCGGGCGATTGGTACAATACGCTGCACAGCCGCTTGGTTGGGCCCTACCTCACCCGCTTTGGCACTGAGGAACAGTGTCAGCGCTTCCTCTCAAAATGTGTAAGTGGTGAGCTAATCCTAGCGATCGCAATGACCGAGCCCGATGCGGGTTCGGATCTCGCCGGTATGCGCAGTAACGCCGTAGAACATGATGATCACTGGGTGCTCAATGGCTCCAAGACCTACATATCCAATGGCATCAATGCAGACGTCGTGGTGGTTGCTGCAAAGACTGATCCGGAGAACAACCCGCACGCGATGACCTTGTTCTTGGTCGAAAGAGGCATGGAGGGTTTCGAACGGGGGCGCAACCTCAAAAAAATGGGGCTTAAGGCACAGGATACTGCCGAGCTTTTCTTCAACGACGTAAAAGTCCCCAAGGGTAATGTGATCGGGGAACCACATAAGGGGTTTTATATGCTGATGGAAGGTCTAGCTGAAGAGCGTCTGATTGGCGCCGTCGGCTATCTTTCGGCGGCTCAGTTGTCTTGGGATTTAACGGCCGACTACGTAAAGGAGCGAAAGGCCTTTGGAAAACCCCTCGCCGCATTTCAGAACACGCAATTCAAACTTGCGGAAATGAGGTCTGAGCTGGACATTGCGCAAACCTACGTCGACCAGTGTGTCGCAGCCTTCAACGCTGGGCAGCTAACAAGTGTAGATGCGGCCAAGGCAAAGCTTGTGACCAGTGAGTTGCAGGTCAAAACCGCCGATATCGGCGTTCAGCTCCACGGAGGCGCAGGCTATATGGATGAGTATCCGATCAGTCGCCAGTTTACCGATGCAAAAATTTCCACGACCTATGCAGGTAGTTCGGAAGTGATGAAGATCATCATTTCACGAGACTGTTTGGGTGAGGGCTACCAGGCCTTCAACGAGCGTAATTTCTGAACGAGGGAAGCCCATGGGACCTTTAAACGGTTACACAGTGATCGAGTTGGCAGGGATAGGCCCCGCGCCGATGGGCGGAATGATGCTCGCGGATATGGGTGCAGAGGTCATACGTGTTGACCGTTTTGCGACCGAGTCTGCCTCGCCGGTAGAAAGCGTCAGTGGCCGGGGTAAGAAGTCGGTTGTACTCAACCTAAAAGACCCAAAGGGTGTTGAAACACTTCTGCGAATGGTGGAAAACGCGGACGTGCTGATTGATCCTTATCGGCCAGGAGTGTGCGAAAAGCTGGGGATTGGCCCCGATGCCTGTCGGGTTAGAAACCCCAAATTAGTGTTTGCTCGAATGACCGGCTGGGGCCAAACAGGTCCGCTTGCCCAAGCCGCCGGACACGACATTAACTACATTGCCCTAACGGGAGCGCTGTTTGCGATTGGCGAGAGCGCAGGAAAACCGCTGCCACCGCTGAACTTAATTGGTGACATGGGCGGTGGAGGTATGTTGTTGGTGAACGGCGTGCTTGCGGCGCTGCTGGAGGCTGCGCACAGCGGTCAGGGCCAGGTGATCGATGCCGCCATGGTAGACGGGGCTGCACAGCTGATGTGGATGTTTCACACATTTCATGCGGCGGGCCTGTGGGATGCTGATAAGCGAGAAGCGAATCTACTCGACGGGGGTGCGCACTTCTACAACACCTATGAATGCGCAGACGGCGAGTACATATCGCTCGGTTCTATAGAGCCGCAGTTTTACGCGCTTCTGCTGGAGAAAGCCGAGCTCGATCCTGAACGGTTCGGCGAACAAAATGAGTCGGGCAACTGGGTTGCGCAGAAGGAACAGCTTGCCCTGGTCCTAAAGGAAAAGTCGCGTGACGAATGGTGCGAGCTAATGGAGGGGACGGATGTTTGCTTTGCGCCGGTTTTGCGCTTCACGGAGGCGCACGAGCACGCAGCTGCCATTGAGCGCAATAGCTATCTCAACGTCGGAGGGGTGACACAACCTGCACCGGCTCCTCGCTTCGAGCGAACCCCTTCGAGTGTTGCCCATGCGGCGCACGCCAACGGCGAAGACACTGATCAAGTTCTTGGTTCTATGGGGTTTGCAAGTGACGAGATTGGAGATCTGCGGGCAATAGGCGCTATCCAGTGATTTTTGCCTTGCTCTAAATTATTAGCAATCGTTGGGGAAACACCGC
The DNA here is from genome assembly GCA_039815155.1 of Pseudomonadota bacterium. GTDB lineage: Bacteria > Pseudomonadota > Gammaproteobacteria > Pseudomonadales > Halieaceae > Congregibacter. The sequence continues at coordinate 14,799 of JBCBZV010000007.1, read as the reverse complement.
GCTATTAGTCCGTCTGCGCTCAACTTTCGCTAGCCGTACGTTTGCCGTATCCGTATAGAGAAGAACAGCAATGCAATATCCAGAATATACGACTCTTGAATTGTCTCGCGATGGTGCAATCGCGCAGCTGTGTTTAAACCGACCCGATGCGCTGAATTCCGTGTCGGGGTCCATGCGGGCTGAACTTATCGATGCAGTTGCCAAGATTAATGACGATCCGGAAATCCGCATTGTGATCTTGTCCGGTAAAGGGCGCGCCTTTTGCGCAGGTGCCGACTTAACGGAAGCTGGCGCGAGTGAGGCGTCGGCGCGCGGCCTAGAAACCGAATTGCAATTAAAAGACGAATACAAGCCGAGCCTCATGGGCATTGTCGAGTCGCCAAAGCTCTGGATCGCTCAAATCACCGGAGCTGCGGCGGGGATCGGCAGCGCGTATATGATGGCCTGTGATCTGGTGGTGATGGCGGAAAGCAGCTATCTGTATCAGGCGTTTATAGCGATAGCCTTGATTCCAGACGGTGGAGCTACCTGGCAGCTGATGCACACTCTGGGTAGAAAAAGAGCAATGCAGATCATTCTGGAAGGAGAGCGAATCCCAGCGAAGTCTTGTTTGGAATACGGTCTGTGTAACAAGGTCGTGGCCGATGGCTCAGAGGCGGCGTCGGCGCTGGAATGGGCGCAAGCACTAGCGAAGAAGGCGCCCATTGCGGTCCAGTACACGAAAAAAGCACTGCATATCGCCAGTGATGTGAGTCTAGGAGAAATGATTTCGCGTGAAGCCGAACTGCAGAACATCTGCATATCCAGCGAAGATGCGATCGAGGGGGTCCAGGCTTTTCTTGAGAAGAGAGAGGCTAACTTTAAAGGCCGCTAGCTGCCTGTAGATGTATCATCGTCCACCGTAAAGGGCGACTTGACGGTGCAGGCAAAAGATTCAAATGACAGACATTTCTCCAGAGGGACGAAATCCAAGTTCAAGCGGTGTTACAAGCGACCAAGCGGAGCAGCAAAAACCTGTACCGGCGAGCACATCACGCGAGCTGCAAGAGCTCTATGAGCGACGGCGTATTGCTAGCGATGATGCTAGACCAGAAGCGGTTAAACGACGCCACCAGAAACACTACCGTAGCGCTCGAGAAAACCTTGGGGATTTGATCGACGCGGGGAGCTTTGTCGAATACGGTCAGTTTGCGGTTGCGGCGCAACGGCAGCGTAGGGATTATAAAGAACTCCAGCGGGAAACCAGCGGTGATGGAGTGATAACTGGTCTGGCCAAGATCAACAGCGCCCATTTTCCGAATCATCGTTCGCAAACCGCTGTCGTAATCTATGACTACAGCGTTTTGGCCGGTACCCAGGGCTACTTCAACCATGCAAAAATTGACCGACTTCTCGATGTTGCTCGCCGCCAGCAACTTCCTGTTGTCATGTATACGGAAGGGGGCGGAGGGCGCCCCGGTGATACGGATATAAGCACCCAGATCGCCGGCCTAAACGTACCGACCTTTGCCAACTGGGCTTCGCTAGCGACAGCTAAGCCTCGTATAGCGGTTAACAATGGCTACTGTTTTGCCGGTAATGCAGCCTTGTTCGGAGCTGCGGATATTCGTATTGCAACTCAAGCCTCAAACATTGGCATGGCCGGTCCGGCGATGATTGAGGGCGGAGGTCTCGGCACCTTTGCTCCGTCCGAGATCGGTCCAGCGGCGGAGCAGCTGAAGGCGGGCGTAATCGATCTGCTGGTCGAGGACGAAGCCGCGGCGACCGCGATGGCAAAGCGCGTTCTCTGGTATTTTCAGGGCGATGCGGCCACCGGTGAGGCACTGGCTCAGCACGGTCTGCGCTCGGTGCTTCCACAAGACAGGCGCTGGAGCTACCAGGTTCGGGACGTCTTAGACACTGTCTTCGATAAAGACAGCTTCACGGAGCTGCGTCGTGTGTACGGTCGCAGCGTAATTACCGGCTTCGCCAGACTTGCGGGAAGAGCTGTGGGGGTGCTCGCGAGCGACTGCCAGCAACTCGGAGGCGCGGTAGACAGCGAAGCCGCCGATAAGGCTTCTCGCTTCTTAGAGCTTTGTGGTCGGTGCGCCCTACCGCTTATTTCGTTTGTGGACACACCAGGGTTTATGGTGGGCCCGGCCAGTGAGCAACAAGCTGCCGTCGACCGCATGTCCAGGCTTTTTCAACGGGGAGCCACTTTAGACACGCCAATTCTCGCGGTATTTCTTCGTAAAGCTTACGGGCTTGGCGCCATGGCACTGGTGGGAGGTAGCTTTGCGGTTCCGGATTTTGCGGTAGCGTGGCCAACGGGAGAGTTTGGTGCAATGGGGCTTGAAGGGGCGGTACGCCTCGGCTTCCGAAAAGAATTCGAACAAGAAAAAGATCAAACAAAACGGCAACAGCTTTTTGATACGCTGCTCGCCCAACTTTACGAGAAGGGCAAAGCCCTCGAAGCTGCCGCGCATCTCGAAATAGACGCTGTCATCGATCCAGCGGAAACCCGTGACCAGCTAATTGCGGCGCTGTACCATTACAGCTAGTTGACGATGCTCCTCGAGCGGGAGCCAAGCGAAACACGCAATAATAAAATATCTAAAGATTCCAGTTATAAAAGCCTAGTTATTCTTTTTTATAGGGCGGCGACCGTCGCCCTGTTAGCTGTAGGACGCCTGAGCTAATAAATTCATTGAAAGAGTGGGGAAGAGTGCATGCCATTGAAGGCCGTGAGAAACAGGGAGTTCAGCGCAAAACGCCAGGGAAACTCGCGCTGGCTTAGCGTCACAAGCGCGTTGACACTGACGCTTTTGCCCTTCGCGGTGGCGGCACAGGAGCAAGACGCCGTTGTCGTGGAAGAGAAGAAACTGCTGTGGGGAGACACGCACCTACATACTTCCTACTCTTTTGACGCCTTTCTCAACGATAACTTACGCGCAGATCCAGCCACTGCGTTTCGTTTTGCGATGGGTGCACCGGTGGAACATCCCTACCATAACGCTCGCGTACAGCTAGACCGCCCCTTGGATTTCCTCGCCGTGTCAGATCATGCGGAATTTCTCGGGATCATCGGAGAGTTGTATCGAGAAGGCCCGAATCTCGATGGTTTGTCGCCGTGGGACAAAATTAAGTTTCAGGTCGCTACGGCGTGGATACGCCGCAAGATCGATCAGCAGCGAGGCAGAGATTTATTCGCTCCCGCCTTACCCGTTCCGCAGGAGCCACGCGTAGCGGCTCAAGACCTAGTCGCCTCTGCTACGGGCGTACCCGATGACACTGGAGAGCTAACACTTCCACCCCAGCCTGAAGTGGAATTAGGTACCTGGCGAAAAATTACGGAGATAGCTGAGAGCTATTATCGCCCCGGGGAATTTACGACCCTCCTCGCTTGGGAATGGAGCTCTATTCCCGGTGGGGGGAACTTACATCGGGTCGTCGTCAGTGATGCTAACGCGGAGCAGGCCCAGAGTTTTGAGCCTTTTGGTTTTGACGATAGCCCCTATCCGGACGATCTGTGGAGCTTTCTCGAGCGCACGGAAGAGAGTACCGGGGCACGTTTTATCGCGATCCCGCATAACTCCAATATTTCCAAAGGGGTAATGTTCGATGCGCGCAGCTTACGCGATGAGGAGATCGATGCGGAGTACGCCACGCTCCGAATGCGGTGGGAACCTATTGCAGAGGTCACGCAGATCAAAGGTGATTCAGAAACACATCCCCTGTTGTCACCAGATGACGAATTTGCCGACTTTGAGACCTACCCCTACTACATTCAGCGAGACCTTCAAAAATACATCCCCCAGGTTGGCGATTACCTTCGCTCGGCGCTGAAGCTTGGTTTAGAAATAGAGCAAAAACAGGGTGTAAATCCTTTTCAGCTTGGGCTGATCGGCTCGACCGATGCTCATACCGGCCTGTCCAGCGCTGATGAGTACAACTTTCACGGCAAGATGGCGACCGATTCTATTCCCGCGAACAAAGCTTCGGGTTTCGGCCGCCAAGGCGGCACCAGTGGGTGGGCTATGTCTGCTTCCGGTTTAGCTGCCGTTTGGGCAAGCGAAAACACCAGAGAGGCGATCATCGATGCGATGAAGCGCCGCGAGGTTTACGCAACAAGCGGTCCCAGGATTAGCTTACGGTTTACCGCATTGCCATCGGATTTTGAACCGAGTGCGCCATACACTGATCTTGCGGAAGAGGGCGCATCGGCGGATCAACTTTCCCTGGCAATTGCACGCGGAGCTCCAATGGGGAGCGTTATTAGTGGGCCGGCCGGACCACGGTTCTATGTTGAAGCGCTCTCCGATCCGCTTTCTGCTTTTCTGGATCGAATTCAAATCGTAAAGGGTTGGGTAGGAGCAGACGGTGTGTCCCAAGAAAAGGTTTATGACGTGGCGCTGTCGGATCCCTCTCGACGCTTAGCCAATGGCGGTGTGGCGCCTATCGAAGATACCGTTGATCGGCAGACAGGCATGGTAGACAACCGCGTCGGTGCTGCAATGCTATCTGCAGTATGGACCGATCCAGAATTCGACGCCGCGGCTGCGAGCTTTTACTACGCTCGCGTATTGGAGATTCCTACCGCGCGGCATTCTTTTCTGGATGCGCTAGCGTTGGGTTTAGAAACCGCCGCAGGGCAGCCAGATACAATTCAAGAACGAGCCTATAGCTCTCCCATCTGGTTCAAGCCGGAGTAGACAACAGGTAGTCAATCCCCAGGGCCGCTGTTTGCCGGTGCCTATATACGTAAGTTAGCGTCTCGGCTCGCTTTGGAATATTGACCCAGTAATAAGGAAACTAGAACAAATGCAAGGACTCTTTGATCTACGCGGCCAAGTAGCCGTGGTTACCGGCGGTTCCCGCGGCATAGGGGCTATGATCGCTAGAGGTTTCGTGGAGGCCGGGGTAAAAACATACATTACCGCACGCAAGGAAGAGGAGCTTCGAGCCACCGCCGACGTGTTGTCCGAGTTCGGAGAGTGTATTGCGATCCCGAGTAATCTGGCTGATGTCGAAGGCACGCGCGCCTTCGCCAGTGCGATTAGTGCACATGAAGATAAGTTGGATATTCTGGTTAACAACGCGGGTGCGAGCTGGGGCGCTGCGCTGGATGATTTTCCCGAGAGCGGTTGGGACAAAGTGATGGACCTGAACGCTAAATCCCTCTTTTTTTTGACACAGGCTTTTCTTCCGCAACTACGTGCTAGTGCGACTCAAGAAGACCCGTCTCGAGTAGTGAATATTGGCTCAATCAATGGGCTCTCTTATGCGCCTTTGAACAACTACTCCTATTGTGCGAGCAAGGCGGCGGTTCACCATCTGACACGCCAGCTCGCAGTGGATCTTGCGGGGGACAAGATCAATGTAAATGCAATTGCACCGGGGTTCTTCCCCAGTAAAATGACCGCGCATTTGCTTGATCACGAAGAGGAAATGGCCAAATTGATTCCTCGCCAGCGTTTAGGGGCACCAGAAGACGCTGCCGGTACGGCGATTTATCTTTGCTCGCGCGCAGCAGCCTATGTGACTGGCCATGTTCTAGTGCTTGATGGCGGTCAAGACGTTGCGAATGGCTAGCGCGTCAGCACAACACGGACACCCTGAAGTTTTGCACTCGCGGATTGGACGGCCTCGATACCCGCGTCTAGGCGCTGTTCCAAGGAGCTTATCTCCACCAGGCGAATGCTCGGATTGACACCGCGTAATGCTCGCAGCCGATCAAGCTCGCTCTTGACTGCGTTTTCGTAGCTGGCGGCGGCGCTGTGCCGCATCGATTCCGTCGCGCGGTCTGCAAGTTCTTGCGCATCGTCAAGTCGGTCTTCTATCTCCTGGCGCAGCTGAGCGACGATTTTGGTGCCTGCAGCCTTCGGTACTTTCTCAATTCGCTCGTTCAGCCGTTCGTGCGAGAGCAGCTCGCTAAGATCACGGCCCTTTGCGTCCAGTAGTACCCGACGAGGTGAAAGGGGTAAGAAGCGGTGAACGCCCAGTGCGCGTGGTGCACTGATCGCCACTGTGAATACAACCTCGTAAAGTCGCGAACCGGGAGGAACCCCCTTAAGACTCATGGCCCCAACGCATGCTTGACCAAGAGTGCTGTCTAATACCGTATCCATCGCTTCGTCAAACCAGGGGTGTTCCCAGCCCAAGAAGGTGAAGTCTTCTCGTTCAAGCCCTCGTGCTCGAGACAGCGTGACGGTAGCGCCTTCCTCCGGTAGATCGGAAAAGACCGTGAGGACCTCTTCCTCACCACGACGGATGATTGCCGTATGCTCGGAGTGTTCTTCATGGTGCACACCGGCTGCGGCGCACAGCTGTTCCAGATACCGATAGGCACTTGCTGGATCTTCGAGTTCGTCAATTTGTTCAGCGATGTTCTGCCCTTGCTGTGGATCACAGGAACTTCTTTCCAAAAGACGATCCCTGCCGAGACTCAAGGCTTCTCGCGTCTCTTCGGTGAAGGCGGTGGTTTCTGCAATCAGTTGGTCTAAGTCGTTGGTCGGCGACTCCAGCTGTTGATCTAGTCGCTGCCCGAAGCGTTCGAGTATTAAATCCCCGGCACTACAACTTCTAGAAAAGAGGTCGATACCCTCGTGATACCAGCGCACCAAGGTGTTTTGTGCGCCGGCGCTCAAATGGGGTATGTGAATATAGATTTTATCTCTTTGACCGATTCGATCTAAGCGACCAATCCTTTGCTCTAGCTGATCCGGGTGTTCGGGAAGGTCAAACAGTACGAGATGTTGTGCGAACTGAAAGTTACGCCCTTCGCCGCCGATTTCCGAGCAAATTAGCACCTGTGCACCCTGGTCGCGCTCGGCAAAATAGGCTGCAGCTCGGTCTCTTTCAATGATACTCAAATGCTCATGAAATGCTGCGGAGCGTATGCCAGATCGGAGTTGCAAGTGCTCTTCAAGAGCCAGCGCAGTGTTTGCTGCGGCGCAAATTACCAGGACCTTAGCGGGACGTAGATCGCGCAGCCTGTCGACCAGCCAGCTTACTCGTGGATCCGTTTGCAGCCAGTCTTCAACGGCAAGCTCTTGGTCTGGATAGAGATTTTGGAAAGCAGGATTGCCCGGAGATTCTAGCGGGTAAAAAACCAGCTCGCGCGTTGGAAAACCACCAACGGCGGTACGCGTGTTTCGAAACATGACGCGTCCGGTTCCGTAACGGTCGACCAGCGCATTGATTCTGCCCTCCTTGCTTTCCAGGCGCTTAACATCTTCCGGTAGTTCGGCGGGTGTTTCACCAGAATCCAGAGCGTCGAGCATGTCACTCCAGGTTCGGTAGGTCTGTTCCTGAGCTCGATAGGCATCAAAGTCGTAAAATCGCTCTGGATCGAGCAGCGCGAGACGAGCAAAGTGAGCCTCTTGTCCAACTTGCTCCGGAGTCGCCGTTAGCAGGAGGAGACCGGGGCTGTGCGCGGCGATCTTTTCCAAAAACTGAAAATCTTCAGAGCCCGGTGCAATCCGATGCGCCTCATCTACTACGACAAGATCCCAGGGCGCCGCGAGGGCTAATTCTGTGATCTGGGCCGCGTGCACCAACTCCGGAGGACACAGCACTAGCTGTTCATCCTCAAAGGGATTGCTTTCCTCTGCCGCACCGAAGCGCTCTTCATCAAATAGCGAGAAGGGAAGGTTGAAGCGCCGCCTCATCTCTACAAGCCACTGAAACTGAAGTGATTCGGGCACCAGAACCAGCACCCGCTGTGCCGCTCCGGTCAGTATTTGCCGATGCAGAATCATTCCTGCTTCGATGGTTTTCCCAAGTCCCACTTCATCGGCGAGGAGTACCCGTGGAGCGTCTCGTTTTCCGACTTCGTTGGCGATGAACAGTTGATGGGGGAGTAAAGCGGTACGCGTTCCGAGCAATCCGCGTAAACCGCTGCTCTGCAAGGTGTGGAGCTGCTCGGCGGTTCTTAGGCGCAATGAAAACGCCGCATGGTTGTCGAACTGGCTCGCCAACAGACGTTGTCGAGGCGTGGCGAGGTCCACTCGATCGCTCAGTTCTAACTCTGGGACTCGTGCTAAACCCGAATCGTCCTCCGCTTCGTAGACGAGCAGTCCTTCTAGCGACTCATGGCCACGCACCCGCAATGAACGACCATCGCGTGTGTGAAGCGCGTCGCCCTCTTTGAGTTGCAGGCGGGTGAGCGGAGCGTTGTCGATCGCGTAGGTCCGGTCTTCATCGACGGCGGGAAAGTGAATGGTGACTCGCTTGCCATCGAACTCCACAACCAAACCCAAGCCTAACTCGCTATCCGCGTGAGAAATCCATCGTTGCCCTACTGCGAAAGCGCTCACGAGGCCGCACCGCCCGCTGCGGAAGTGGTGATTTCTTTCAGGGGTGAAAAGAACAGCTCTTCGCTGTTGGCTCGGCATTGGGCCAGGAGTTCTTGCACGCTTACCTCTTTGAGTTCCGCGATTTTTTCAGCCACAAACGGCAAGTAATAGGGGCGATTTTTCCGCCCTCGGTAGGGTTCGGGCGTTAAATAGGGCGAATCGGTCTCGAGCAGAATCCGATTAAGAGGGGTCGCGATCACAGCAGCCCGTACCTGCTCCGCATTCTTGAAGGTAACCATTCCATTGAAGCCAAGGTACCAATTTTGCGCCAAGGCGAATTCTGCAAGTTCGATGGCGGAGCTAAAGCTATGCACCACTCCTGGAGAAGAGGTGCGCGCACGGTAGCTCGATAGGATTGTCTCTGTGTCTCTCTCGGCTTCACGGGTATGGATAACCACCGGCTTGTGATTCTCCGCTGCTATGGACAGTTGCGCTTCAAAACAAGCCCACTGGTCTTCCTTGCAAGCATTTTCATAGAAATAGTCGAGACCGATTTCACCCACAGCGACAACTTTAGGATGCTCGCATCCTGCTCGGACTTTTTGGTCCAGCTGGTCGCAGTAGTGGGCAGCATCGTGGGGATGTATGCCCTGTGTACAGTAAACCTGTGCATGGGCGTCGGCTAATGCGCGAACCCGATCTTGGTTGCTCTCGGAGACGGCGATGGTAATCAGCTTCTCGACACCGACCTGTGATGATTGCAGCAGCGTTTCATGCAGCTCATCACCCTCCAGGTAGTCGAGATGGCAGTGAGTCTCGATAATCGGGTGCCCAAAACGAGGGATATCCCGACGCTTTTTTTTACTCATCAACGGTGAAGGTGGTGTTTACGGAGGCGAGAATCGCCATTATAAACGGTCTATGCACGTATTTCTCATTCAAGCTATTAATCTCGGATCTCTGAGCGCATGTTTATTTTGGTTCTGCACGAGTGTCTCCTTCGCTAGCGAACCCTATGGCCGGGATGTCATTTTAGATCGGACAATAAATTCCTATCAGCTAGGAGCTTTTTACGGGGCACCGAGTCCGCCGAGCGTTCTCCTTCGCGTTGGACAAGAAGCTGACGTGATTGCCCATAAGAAACAGCGAGCAGACGTTGAGTCGGAAGAAGCGGATCCGGAAGAAAAGAGACGGATTCAGTCTGTACTTATTCCCCAACTGGAGGCTCAGGTCGCGGAGCAGGAACGCAGCCTAGGACCTTACGCTGCGGTAATGAGCGAAACCCTAGATGATCTTGCGAGAGCCTATGAGCGGCTGGGGGATGATCCGGCAGGCTTAGAGGCGCGAGAAAAGGCTCTGTTTCTTATCCGAGTAAACGAAGGGCTAAGTTCGGCGGCGCAGGGACCTCTCCTCAGAGCGCTCCTGAATAATCTGCGAAGGCAGCAGGACTACGAGGCGCTTGATGATCGCTACCAATACTTTTTCCGTTTGTACGGTTCCGGCTTAGCACCTTGGTCTGGAGAGAGGTGGAACGCCACCCTCGAGTTTCTTGCCTGGCAGCGAGAAGCGCTCGAGCGAAACATTGATGGGGATAGAGCCTCGCGGCTGCTCCGGCTGCACACTTTGCATCGCGACCTAAATGGAGCGATGGAGGAATTCTTTCTAGCGGAGGAGGAGCCGACGGAAGTAAACCTTAGCTGGCGGCAGCGTGTCGAGGCGGCGCTTAGCTATCTCGATACCTTGTATCTTATTCAGGCGCTGGTAACACCAATAGCCGAGCAACAACAGTACGCACAAACACGACCGACCCGGAATGACCCGCTCGCCCGCGACGAGCAGCCCCAACAGACGCAGCAGCTAGTCACCCTGCAGCGTTCTGCACAGCGTCGGGGCAGGGAAGCCTTAGAAGCGGCGCTGGCGATCACCCCAAGCGCAGAGCGGGGGACGCGGGCTTTGTTGTTACTCAGCCTTGCAGATTGGCTTCAGTGGAACGGCTCCGTCAGGCGGGCACTAGATCGCTACGTCGAGCTTTGGCAGTTTCTAAAGGCAGGCGGGCCCACTGAGCAACAGCTGTTGCAGAGTTGGTTGGGAACGCCTCGACCGCTACCGGACCGACCAATATTCTGGGTGCTCGATCGGCAAGTCCGCCTTCGAGCAGACGTGTCCATTGATGTTAGCAATCGGGGTAGAGGACGTGCTCGACTCAAGAGCGTGGCCGGGGGCCGGCCTACCGGCTCGACGCGCTTGCTGCGGGCCCTAAATGAAGTTCCCTTCCGTCCCGCGTTTCAGGAGATTTTGAGCACAGAAGATGCGCCGGTTGGCTCCGTTGTGGAACCGGTTGCCTCGCGGCTAGAAATGGAAACGGCTATTTACTACAAGTAGTTGGCGATCAAGACTGATCAAGCTAGCAAGATACTTCTGGCCTTATAGACAGCTCAAGATGTGACAGTAACTTCAAGTGTTGTTAATAACGAGCAAGGCACCGCGAGTTGCGAGCGAACCCTTGGTACTCCACGGCAGAAGTTCTCCGCCGTGCCGCTCCAAGCAGAGGTCCGCCATTTGGTGAAAAGTGGGCCGCTCTGGGTCTGCGATAACGATGCGTTTTACCCCGGCCTTCAGGGCGCGGGACACCAGGTTTGCCAAAGGTCGTACCAGTTCATCCCAAAAACAAACGTCGGCCGCAATTAGCGTGTCGAAGTTAGACAAATAGGCTACCGTTAATTTCTCAAAACGGTTTGCTCTGCACTCCGTTGACACGCCGTTTAGCTCTGCGGTCGCATTAAGAAAAGGGAATACGTTCGGATCGGCATCCAGGGAGGTGACGTCCGCTCCAAATTCCTTCGCACACCATATCCCTCCGATTCCCCAACCGCAGCCAGCGTCTAATACGCGCGACGGTGCTGGGTCCGGGTTGCGGTGTAAATAGTCGATCAGCAAGCAACTGGATTTCCATAGCTTGTTGCCATGAATAGAAGGCGCATCGGCGCGTCGCTTTACACTTCGAATCACAGGATGGCGCGAAGTCGGCAAGATAACGCCCCGAAATTTATGCTGTGTTCTCGTCTGCATGCTTGGGCGTCTCGTACTCACAGATTCCTATAAGCAAGGAATCAGTCTGGTTTAAGCAACTTATGTGACAGATATATTGACCGCTTGGACTTTTACTTAGGTCACTTGAGACTAACTTAAGACTGTTACGTCCTCTGCCTGCGGCCCTTTGCTGGTTTTAACCACCTTAAACTGAACCGCGGTTCCATCTCTCATTCCGCGCCGGGCTTCACCTTGAACAGAGCGATGATGTACAAATATCTCCTCACCACTCTCGCGAACGATGAATCCAAAACCTTTACTCGTGTTAAACCATTTTATCTTTCCTTCTTCCATTGCCCCGCTCTTGGTTTTGGGGGGTTTTGGCCCGCTCTGGCTATTAGCTAATCCGGAGGGCATGGGAAGCGCTTTGTGGCTTAGAAGTACGGATGCGATCGAGGCGCCTGCGATGGCTGCAAAGCTCAGCATAGGTGTCGCAGTCGCTAGCGAACTCAGTAAGGCAGCGGCAAACGCAGAGACAAGCAGAGCAATCAGTACTTTGCCTGGTATAGACATAAGGTATTCCTAGGACAAATGAAAACTAAAGTTTCGAATTGCTAATTATTTGGATCAAGTATAAACGCCGGGCATTTCGAATGACCGTTGCCATCAGCTACTTCTACCAATGACTTGGGTTACCCAACAGGCCTCGGGTTCGAACTCTATTGTATGCCAGCCCGGTGGATTCGATAAACGAAAAGACGCACAAATCGCCAGAATATATCTCGCTTCTTGCTGCAAAAACTCCAGCAAACTCCACAAGATACCGACCATTTATGCGGATCCAGCTAGCACGGGCGCTAGTGCGCCGCGCGTTAGTGACGGCGCTACCACGCTTTGGACCAAGTCGGTAGCGCCTTTCACCTACGACCGACGCCGAAACCACCGACGCCGGGACGCAAGCGGCGTCAGACCTTCGTTACATCTTCTGCTTGCAAGCCCTTTGGGCCTTCGACAACCTTGAACTCTACCGCTTGGCCCTCGTTCAAGGATCGATATCCATCGCCCTGAATAGATCGAAAGTGGACGAAAACGTCGCCCTCGAAACCATCGCCGGTGATAAAACCAAAGCCTTTTGCATTGTTGAACCATTTAACTGTGCCGTTAACGCGCTCAGTCATTCCCAATCCCTCGCTACATATTTTTGGGCACCGTTCGAATCAAACTGCTGACGGAGTTGATCTGAAGATGCCAACCACTGATCGGCTCTTTGGCCAATTTTCGTGCTTTGTGACAATTCACAAGCCGTTATTAGAACGTGCAGTAGCAACCCCACCGTGGAGCGACAGCTAGATCTTGTCCAACTGCTCTCGTTGCTGCTCAAGTTTGCTTGTAGCTTCTTTGAGTGACGCGAGTTTTTCGCGCTCTTTGCTTACAACCGCAGCGGGCGCTTTACTGACGAACGCCTGATTATCGAGCTTCTTTTCCACTCTCACCAACTCAATCCGGAGTTTGTCCAACTCTTTGTCCAACCTGCGAAGCTCTGCTTCCTGGTCGATGACCCCGGCTAGAGGTACCAGAATCTCTAGGTTTTTAGCCAGGCCTGTCGCCGCTAACGGTGGTTTTTGCTCAGATAGCCAAGATATGGACTCGACACCGATCAAGTTTTTAAGAAAGGAATCCGTCTGTTCTAGGAACAGTCGGTCGGTCTCCACGCCAGCCCGAAGTAGAACGGAAATCTGTTTGCTTGGGGGTATATTCATTTCACCTCTGATTCCGCGTACCGCCAGTGCGAAACTTTTAACCCAAGCCATTGCCTGCATCGCCTCCTCGTCTTCCTGTTCTGGCGCGCGGGTTGGGTATGCTTCCAGCATGATGCTCGGCCCCCCAAGATCCAGCCGTGTCTTTACTCGCTGCCAAATATCCTCCGTTATAAAGGGCATGAGCGGGTGAAGGGCGCGCAGAGACCGTTCCAGTACATCCAGTAGGGTGTGCTGTATTCCCAGCCGCTCCTGCTTCGTCGAAGCGTCGCGCAGCGAGACTTTGGCGAGCTCCAGGTACCAATCACAGTACTCATTCCAGAAGAACTCATATAAAGCTTGGGAGGCGAGGTCGAAGCGATAGTTGTCAAAGGCGCTCGTAACGCGCAGTAACATCGATTGTAGTTCTGCCTCAATCCAGCGTTCAGCGATTGCGGGCGACCAATGCTCCCTCTCGAATGCCGCTGCGTCGAAGTCCTCACAGTTACTCAGTACAAAACGGGCGGCATTCCAAATTTTATTGCAAAAGTTTCGGAAGCCCTCAATGCGACCAATGTCGAATTTAATGTCACGCCCTGTGGCAGCTAAGGAGTAGTAGGTGAAACGCAGGGCGTCTGTGCCATAGGCATTGATACCCTCGGGAAACTGGCGCTCGGTTGCCTTTCTAATACGTTCCGCTTGTTGCGGTTGCATTAAGCCGGAGGTGCGTTTTTCTAACAGCGAGTCGAGGCTAATGCCGTCGATAAGATCGATCGGGTCGATGACATTGCCCTTCGACTTCGACATTTTTTGGCCTTCCCCATCGCGAACTAGGCCATGAACATACACCTCTCGGAAGGGTACTTCGCCCTTTATATGCAGGGTCAACATAATCATGCGAGCGACCCAGAAAAAGATAATATCGAAGCCAGTAACAAGGACACTGCTTGGGTGATACTTTTCAAGTCGGTCCGTATTCTCGGGCCAGCCGAGCGTGCTGAAGGTCCATAGCCCCGATGAAAACCAGGTGTCCAGCACATCCTCATCTTGGCTGAGGTGAACTTCGTCGTCGATCGAATTAGCCGCTCGAACGGATGCTTCGCTGCGACCGACGTAGCACCTGCCATTGGCGTCATACCAAGCGGGTATTCGGTGGCCCCACCACAGTTGGCGACTGATACACCAGTCTTGGATGTTGTTCATCCAGGCGAAGTAGGTGTTTTCCCATTGCTGAGGCACAAAGCGAATAGTGCCGTTCTTAACCGCATCGATCGCCGGTTTCGCTAGAGTTTTCGCGTCCACGAACCACTGGTCGGTCAAAAACGGCTCAATCACCGCGCCGCTACGATCACCCCGGGGAACTTTAAGGACGTGATCATCAACCCGTGCTAAGAGCCCCGCATCTTTCAGTTCCTGGACGATCTGCTTTCGTGCAGCGAAACGATCCAGCCCTTGGTAGCTTTTCGGAGCCGCGGCGCTTATTGCGGCGTTCTCATCGAAAATGTTGATCTGGGGGAGGGAATGCCGCTCTCCCATAGCATAGTCGTTGAAGTCGTGCGCTGGGGTGATCTTTACGCAACCGCTGCCGAATTCCGGATCGACATAGTCGTCGGCAATAATCGGTATCTCGCGGTCACACAGAGGCAGGCGTATCGATTTTCCTACCAGTAATCGATAACGCTCATCCTCTGGGTGAACCGCAACCGCAGTGTCTCCGAGCATGGTCTCTGGTCGCGTAGTTGCGACCGTGACATGGC
>JBCBZV010000195.1:0-5689 GCA_039815155.1 Pseudomonadota bacterium | reverse complement strand
CGTTTCTTCAGCGAAAACCTGAGTCAGGCAGGGCAGGTTCGCATCTATCGGTTTCTGGAGGGTGACTGGTTTCAACTGGGATCAGCGATCGACGGCGAAGCGGCGGATGATGAATCCGGCAGGGCTATTGGCCTGGCGAGCGACGGCCTTACCGTGGCAATCGGCGCGGACCGCAATGCCGGTACGGCCGATCGGGCCGGCCACGTGCGAGTGTTTCGCTTTGTTGCCAACGACTGGGTTCAGGTGGGGACCGATATCGACGGTGTGGCTCGAGGAGATTTCTCCGGCACGGCGGTTTCGCTTTCGGGAGATGGGCGCACCGTAGCGGTGGGTGCGAACGGACACGACAATAATCGAGGTCATACCCGAGTTTTTCGCCTAACTAACGGTGACTGGGCTCAAATCGGCGCCGACATCGATGGAGAGGCTGCCGATGACCGCTCCGGTTTGGATCTGGACTTGGCACATGATGGGAATACGCTCGCGATTGGCGCGATCAGTAACTCGGCCGGCGGCTTTGGGGCGGGCCACGTACGAGTCTATGAGTTTAGTGGAGCCCAGTGGACCCAACTGGGCCAGGATATAGATGGCGAAACCGAAGAGCGGTCTGGGACCGCCGTCGCGCTCTCCGGTAATGGTCGAACGCTTGCGATTGGCGGGCCGGGCTCCACCAACGGAAACCCCCGCGCAGGCCGCGCGCGTGTTTTCAGGCTAACCGGAAATTCCTGGGTGCAGATGGCGACGGATATTGACGGGGAGGCGCTGGACGATAATGCCGGCGCGTCGGTTGCCCTCTCGGACGATGGCCTGACCGTGGTCGTCGGCGCCGACGGTAACGAGGGAGAGGGTGACCAGGCCGGTCACGTCCGGGTGTTTAAGCTTGGGAACCTAAGACCGAAGGCGCTCGATGGTTACGCCGCCAGCTTTAAAAGCACCGCCGACGCACCGCAAAGCGCAAAAATTGTACTCGAAGCGAGCGATCCAGAGCTTGATCCGCTGACCTATAGCATAGTGTCCGGCCCACAAAACGGCACTCTTGGACCTTTGACCGGTGCCGAGCTTGTGTACGCGCCGAACAACGATTTTGTAGGCGTAGACTCGTTCACTTTCCGGGCGAACGATGGCAACAGCACCAGTGGGCTACGCACCGTGCGAGTCACGGTTTTCGACAATGTCGCAGCCCGACAGTTAGGCAGCGACATTGACGGGAGCATAGGCGATCAATCCGGCTACGCGGTAGCGCTGTCGGATGATGGTCAGACCGTGGCCGTCGGACGGGCACCCAGCGATCCCGGTAGGGTACGCGTCTATCGCTACAACGGCGCTTTCTGGCAGCCGCTAGGCTCTGAAATCGTGGTCGACCTCAACGGTGACGCGTTTGCGATTTCTAGTGATGGCAGCGTCGTAGCGGTTGGCGATGAATCTGATAGTACGGGCGGGACGAGAGCCGGTGCCGTCTTCGTCTATAAGTTCATCAACGATGACTGGGAACTTATGGGAGGACAGATTAATGGCCGCGCTGAATCCCGTGCCGGCACGTCTGTGGCGCTCTCAGCGACCGGCCATACGCTCGCGATGGGAGCGCCCGATGGCGGCGCCGGCATCATTCAGGTGTTCCACTTCGATGGAATGGTTTGGAACCAGGTAGGCGGTGACCTTTCCGCAGGTGGCGGCCGCATTGGTTCCGCCGTCGCCCTGTCCGCAGACGGTTTTGTCGTGGCCGGTGGCGAAGAGAGGCACAGTAGCACCATTGCTAACGTGGGCCGCGTAGTAGTCTGGCGGTTCGACGGTCAGCAATGGGTACAGGTAGGAGAAGACGTCGAAGGGCGAGACGACTACGAACTCCTGGGTACGGCGTTGGCAATTTCGGCCGATGGTCTAACGTTTGCAGCCGCAGGCCGAGGGGACTTACTGGGTGTTTTTGACAATACGGGAAACACGTTCCCACTGGTTCGAATCTACGACTTTGACGGCACGGGTTGGATCCAGCGTGGCGATGACATCCTGGGCGCTGTCGCCAGCCCACAGTTCCCGCCGTCGGTCGCACTGGCGAGCGACGGTCAGATCGTTGCTGCTGGCTTTCCGGGAAATCCACCAAACGCGACTGGCAGCGTCGAGGTTTACGAGTTTGTTGGCGACCAGTGGCAACCCTATGCGGCGTCCATCGGCGCGGAAGACGAGGGCGATGCTTTCGGACACGGCGTCGCGCTCTCGGGTGATGCGCGCTTCCTTGCGACGGGCGCCCGGTTCAATGATGACGGCGGTAATAACGCTGGGCAGGCAAGAGTGTACGCCCTTACCAATACCAGTCCGCAGATCAACGGCACTCCGGCCACGGTCGTTCAGCAGTTTCAGGCCTACAGTTTTAGCCCGGAAGGTACTGATGCGGATCCCGGGAGCTCGTTCAGCTTCAACATACTGAACCGCCCCGCCTGGGCAAGTTTCGACGAGCACAGCGGTCAGTTATCGGGTACCCCGGGCGCAGGCACGGCTCGCACTTATCGAAATATCGTGATTTCGGTTACCGACAACGCGGGCGGTACCAGCAGCCTGCCGGCCTTCGACCTTACGGTGATAGCCGACAGCGATGGTGACGGCCTGACTGATAGCGAAGAGGCCGACCTCGGGACCAATCCAAACTTGAAGGATAGCGACGGTGATGGAGTATCGGATCCGCAGGAACTAGATTTAGGCACCACGCCAACCAACGCGGATACTGACGGCGACGGGTTCAGCGATGGAGAAGAGGTGGATTTTGAGACCGATCCCTTGTCAGCGGAATCTCAACCGTCGGCATCGGGCATCAGCGTCATACTCCTTAAGGCTGCGATCGATAATTGAGAGCGAACGGCGTCCAGATTTCATTCGTCCCGATCGATGTAGACGCACGAGTGCTTGATCTACGTAGGCCTCTGTTAAAGAAGCAATCGGGAATGGGCCTCATGACAAAGTAGGCCAATCAGCAGCAAGTCGCTTCTGGAGCCTGCTCTTAATGACGTAAAAACAAAGTTTGCTAGCGGGGAGATTCCGATCCCCGACTTCTGGGGCGGCTACCGAGTCGTGCCCAAGAGAATCGAGTTTTGGCAGGGAGGCGCTCATCGCCTGCACGATCGTTACCGCTATTCCCTTGCAGAAGATGGTACCTGGCACTGGGGGCGACTTCAGCCTTAGGTCGAGTTGTTCGGATGTTGTCTACGAGGAGCGGCCACTCAGTGTGAAACGGCTTGAAGCAGCAGAGCGCGAAGCTCCAGATCTGACATGAACTCAAGCGAAAGCAAAGCCTCGTAGGGGTCACCCTTCAGTGCGAGCACCTGGGCAAAGGCGGGCTCTGTTTTAACACCCGTTCGCTTAAGGTCGGTGACGATAGCTCTGAGTCTTGGCTCCAGCGATAGTAGTCGACGCTCAATATAAAAGTGGCGCACGCCCCATTGATGAGCCAATGGTATCTTTTGACAGAACAATTCGAGCTCCCACCCATACGTCACGAAACTTGCCAATAGCGCGGGCTCTCCGCGCGAATCGATCATCCTTATCTGAAACTCGTCTCGATCTTTAAATTCCCCGACCACGACTCGTGTAAAAACTTCGAAATCTGAGGAATAGCATGCTACGTCTATATCACTTGAGAGTGTTTCGATGCCTAAAGGGGGCGTTCCAATTACGATCGGGGTGAACTCGTGGAGGGCTCGCAACAACTGAAGTTGGTCTAAGACAGTTTCGTAACTTGGTTTGGGCTTAGACATCCCGCTACCTTAGCGACAGCAAGAATTGATCGCCATGAATCGATAGGAGTCAGACAGCGGGATACTCGGAAGCGTCCGGTTTCGGTTTACTAGACAAGTTCTATTAGCCCCGACGCATTTCTAGGCACTCACTAAGTCGCTCATATGAGATGCCTTGCTCTCATTCCGCGTCTGATGAAAGTGCTAGCTGATTACCTTCGCTGTCTTCAAACTCGGCGACCCAAAACGTGCCGACGCGAGTTTTTTTATAGGCTATTCGTCCACCGCTCGCGACTGCTCTGCTAAGAGTGTTATCTATGCTGTCTACGGAAAAGTAAATCCGCGGACCGGCTTTCGATGGAACGTAGCTCTCGCCCATCGCAAGTGCTCCTGACACACCGCGGCTCTTTTCTTCATAGGGAAATAGCGCCATCTCATGGCCGTCGATTACTGTCCTCTCCAACGTGATTGAGAATACGGCCTCATAGAACGCGACGGCTCTGTCCATGTCCGAGACGGGAATTTCAAAGTAGGAAACTGGGTTGTGCATTGATGTTAGCGACGCTCCTAGCGCTGACTCTTGGGCGCTTACTGAGTTGGTGTGAGAGGTCAATACGAGAAACGCCGCCAAGAATAATCTTCCAATCTCTCGCACTGCGTTACCTAGGTTCAATAGTGTTTGCTCTCTGATTCAAGGCGTTCCTCTTTGACTCCGTGCCTCATGGCCTCGCGCGCTGGACTTCTCGGCTTCAGCTTCCGCGAAACTTTCTCTGATCAAAGTATCTCGATGTCTGTTCAATCCCAAGTAAACGGCGTCTCAGTACGTCTAGGCCCGCCGCGGCCACCATGGTTTGAAAAAGCGTACGCTCGACAGGCCAATGCAAGCAGGTGGTCTCTATATGGTCGGGGCTGCCCCAGGCGAGCCACACAGTGCCGACGGGTTTCGCCTCCGTTCCTCCACCAGGCCCTGCGATACCCGATACAGCGACGCCTAGATCGGCCTCGGCGAGGCTCAGAGCACCTTGGAGCATAGCAATCACTGTCGCTTCGGAAACCGCGCCGTGCGTGTTCAGCGTGTTTTCTGGTACCGCGAGGAGCTTGGCTTTCATCGCATTGGAGTAGGTGACGAATCCGCCGGGAAAGACTGCCGACGAACCCGGCGTTTGAGTGATCATCGAAGCTATTTGTCCTCCGGTGCAAGACTCTGCGCAGGTGAGCAAAAGTCCCTGCTCCTCGGCCAGACCGATGACGCTCTGCGCCAGTTTGCAATCACCTTCGCCGATGATGTGATCACCAATTAATGCGTTGAGCCGTTCTCGACACACCCGTCGGGCGGCCTCCGCGGATGGATCTTCGATAATGAGCTTGAGTTCGAGCTGGGGCGCGCCTGCGCGAAAGCTCAAAGTTACGCTCTCCGGCCAGTCTGGTATTTGATCGCTGACCAGCTGCTGCACCGTCGACTCCCCAATACCGAAAGTTTGAATTCGCATCGTGTCTCGGTTGCTAGTCACGGCAAAGCGGTTGGCGAGGCGCTCCTTAAGCTCCGGTAGCATGGCTCTCAATTCCCCTGGTACACCCGGGGTGCAGAGTACGAGGCAGTCTTCCACTTGGAGCGCGAAGCCAACGGCGCTTCCGACCGGATTGGCAATCAGGTCAACGCCGCGGGGGAGATACGCCTGCTTACGATTGGCATCGTTCAGCACAAGCTTCCGTTTGGCACACCATTGCTCCAGGTGCGCGAGCGCTTGCGGATGTTCCTCTAAGGGTTCTTTGGCAGCCTCCGCTAAAACCTCTGCGGTCAGGTCATCATTGGTCGGGCCCAGACCACCGTTTACGATGACCGCGTCACAGGTTTTTGTGAGCTGCGCCAGCTCGCTAATCAGCGCCTGACGAGAATCTCCCAGCGTGACTCGTCTAGTGGGTGTCAATCCCAAGGGCGAAAGCTCTTGCGCGATCAGTGACGAATT
>JBCBZV010000223.1:0-4194 GCA_039815155.1 Pseudomonadota bacterium | reverse complement strand
TCGTGTATGTGCCGCCGCGGTCCAAAGTTGCAATGATCCGTGGCTCGGCTTCACTGTTGGCCAACACTTTTCCCTGGCGCGCTTTGGCGCCTTGGGAGCAGCCGCCAGCAGTTGCCCCAGAGCAATCGATATGCTCGAGGTTCTACAAAACTTTTCCGACACCTTACTGCCCGTGCCTTCGCACATGCAGACGCATGGCGACCGGGTGACTATCGAATACGACCTACCTCCATTTTTCTCCGGTGAGGCTGAGTTTCACGCTCAGCTGATCATTGCCGCGAGCTTCCGGTTACTGAAGGACTGTGTCGGCTACCTACCCCCGTCCGTACGGATAGCGCTGCCCTTTGCCCAGACTCGAAACTACGCCGAAAAATATTCCTGCGAGGCGAGCTACGGGCAACCTGCCTTGGCGATCAATCTTCCTTTGAGTTATCTCAAAAGCCCACTTAGTAGTTCAGACCCCGCCGCTCGACAGCTCTTTCTAGACGCCTGTGAGAACCTGGCTCGGCGTCTCCGCTCTTCCCGGACTTTAGGTGGCTCGATTGGCGCCATGCTCGAGAGCTGTCAATACGCTTACCCGACCTTGGAACAAGTCGCAGACCGTCTGCACGTTACGACGCGAACATTGCGTAATCATCTAGCGCGAGAAGACCTGTCGTACCGAGAATTAGTTAAACAAAATCGCTTGGCGCAGGCGAAGAAGCTTTTGGGGGAGAATGATCTGTCTACGGCCGAGATCAGCGACCTCTTGGGTTATAGCAATGTGGCAAGTTTCTCTAGAGCGTTTAAGCGCGATACAGGGAAAGCTCCCTCAATTTACCGAGCCCGGGGCGCGTTTTAGGGATCCGCTCTAAGTTCGCTCCAGTTGGCGCAATGTCGGTGTTTTTTGTGCGCCGTCCTACTCTGCTGGTTGGCCGATCACACCGCAATCCAAGTCAATGATTTGAAAAGCTGCCGCTCAAATACGTGAGCATTGATGAAAAGGATATAAAGAAAGAGTTGCCGGATCGCGAGTCAGAAAAAAGCCCACTTTCCAAGAAAGTGGGCTTTCGAGTACGCCTTAGTTTACGCAGGCACGTGTCCGAGATCATACTCAGCAGCTTCGTTTCCCTGCGCAGACCACTTGCCAAGCGCAATCGCTACAGCGCTGCTAAGCCACACTACGACCGCTGTGTAGAACAAAGCACCTCCATCAGTATTGCCAGCCTGGTCAACTACTCGATCAATACCGAGAGGGGTAAACAGGTGGAAGAAAATGGCGGCGCTGATCAC
The DNA here is from genome assembly GCA_039815155.1 of Pseudomonadota bacterium. Lineage (GTDB taxonomy): Bacteria > Pseudomonadota > Gammaproteobacteria > Pseudomonadales > Halieaceae > Congregibacter. The sequence goes on along the minus strand of JBCBZV010000223.1, from coordinate 2,922 downwards.
GCTCAGACTCAAGCTCGCACCAACAGCTCGCGTAGCCGGAATAAGAATAAGTACGGCTGCGACTAACTCTACAGCCCCTACAGCATAGGCACCAAAGTCGGCGAAAAGGCTGGCGAAAACTGCGGGTGCTCCTATGTTGGCTAGCCATTCAGAGATCGTACTGAAAATGATGACGGTCTCTTCAGCCCCAGTGAATTTGAAAAACATCGATTGAATGAAGACAAAGGCGACAATGATACTTGCTACTGTTGGAATATGCTTTTTCACGGATCTACTTCCTGTAGAGAATTGAAAAGTGGTTTTAACTCGTCAGAATTTACGGATATCGCTTTGGAGTATTAGCGCAGCGGTGAACTGCCCCAGAGCTTCGAATAGGCCTCGCAGTGGAACACCAACGACCGATACTGGCTGATGTCGGTCCCGGCCGGGATAGCGATACGTGCACTACCGTCGAAGTCAGAGAGGAGCTTGACGAACACGCTGCCGCTGACCGCGTTGTCGCCGGTAATCTCATTTGCAGCGGTTGGGGAGAGAAATATTTTCACATCCGGTCCCTTCTTCGCCTGGAAGCTATCGCCTAACTCGATGTACTGCTTTCCGTCTTCTTCGACAATTTTCCAATCGCCTTGCAGTGATGATTTGCCCCAAGACGAGAAAGCGCCTTGCAGCGTGCCACTGGCCAATTCGGCCGACTGAGCCTGATAGACGGTTAACGTGCTGTACAGCGCGAAAAGAGTAATGAGCAGTATTTTTTTCATGATTTGATCTCCTGATTTCGATTCATTTTGGTCGTTGCGGTATGAACGTCATTTAATAGGAGATCGGGAATAGGTGATATGCCCGCAATACCGGTGTTTATGTCCGAATGTCCTAGATTGGATGTTTTGTTCTCTGCGCTCGTCTTTATAGCGATTTTCTAAAAACAGATTTAGTTTTTTGGGGGATTATGTTTTCCCGGCGTAGGGCTAAGGTCGGTCATCAGATTACTGATGGGAACTCAGACGATGAAAGCAGCGGTCCTGCAAGAATATGGCGATTCAGCCGAGTTTAAACTGGTAGAGACCGACACACCGAAGTTGAACGCCGGTCAGGTACTCATTCGAGTTGCCGCGTCCAGCGTCAATACGGTCGACACCATGATCCGTCGCCTGGGCCAGGAACAACTACCGCTAGCTCCCGACCTGCCAGCCATTTTGGGTATGGACTTCGCAGGCACTGTCGAGGCCGTTGGGAGTGGCGTGTCTGAATTCTCCGTAGGCGATGAGGTGTACGGCTGCGCCGGTGGCCTGAGTGACCTTCAGGGTGCGCTCGCCGAAATGATGCCTGCTGATGCGCGCCTGATTGCACACAAACCCAAATCGCTTTCTATGCGCGAGGCGGCTGCCCTCCCCCTTGTTGCGATTACCGCCTACGAAGGGCTGCTTCGATCAGGCATAGGCAAAGGAAAAAGCTGCCTGGTTCACGGCGGTGCTGGCGGCGTGGGCCATGTTGCAGTTCAACTGGCGAAGTACTTCGGCGCCAACGTGACTGCAACGGTTTCCAATAGTGATGACGCGCGGATTGTCGAAAGTTATGGTGCTCGCGCCATCAACTATAAGGAAGAAAGTGTCGCCGACTATGTGAGCGCTCATACGGCCGATCAAGGTTTCGATATCGTGTTCGACTCGGTCGGAGGAGCAAACATGAGCAACTCCTTCGAAGCCGCTGCGCTAAACGGCCAAGTGGCCACTACCGTTTCGATGCTTGAGTTAGATCTGACCACGGCCCATTTCAAGGGCCTCTCTATACATGTCGTATTCATGCTGATACCAATGCTGCACGACCAGGGTCGTGAAGTGCATGGAGAGATTCTTAGGGAGCTAGCCGCGATTGTCGATTCCGGAGCGCTTACACCGCTAGTCGACGAAAGTGTCTTTGGGCTCGACAACGTCGATGCGGCTCACAATCTTCTTAGCAGCGGGCAGGCTGTCGGTAAGGTTGTCGTTAGCGTGAACTGATTGACTGGCTGGGAGCGAGCGTTAGTAAATTGCTGATTCGCCTTTTCGGCGCTGCGGACGCGTCGTTATCGGTGGTTTTAACCCATTGGGATGACACCTTCTTTCGCCCTTCCGCCTTCGGACTCTTGATTCAGTTAACTACCACCAAAATTTCTTGTGTCAGCTGCAGCGTCGACTCGGTTTCCTTGCGAAGGATTAATCGCGAAGCTGGGCATGAGAACAACCCAACCGCATGCTGTTTGTATTCCTGCGAATACTTCTTTCTCTTCGTCAAACACCTCCATCAGGTTCAATGTGTCTACTCCAAAGTGTTCGAGATATCGGTACCTAACCCCGCGAGCATAAAAAACATGTTTGATGGTTTTATATTTCTCGCGATTTGATTCGGATCAAAGTACAGTTGTGGATAGAACTTGAGCTGTGTTTCGTCATTGTCGAGTATAAAAAGAGCGAGCAAATTATGAGCGAATTCCACGACATTCGCATTGAGCGGCCGCTGGACAACGTGGGAAGAATCGTCTTAGCGCGCCCCGAATCCCATAACACCGCTCGCCCTGAGGGTCTGTCGGAACTATGCGTCGCGATGGACAGACTGAGCGCTGACAACCAGGTGCAAGCGATCATTCTCGCCGCCGACGGTGATCACTTCTCAGCCGGCGCAGATTTTGACTTTCTCGACCGATTGACGCGAATGACTCCGGCCGAGATTAAGAACCAGGTCTATACGCACTTTCAGGGTGCGGCACGGCGAATTTGGCATTGCCCCAAACCGACTTTGGCGCTGATACAAGGCACGGCGGTATCAGTAGGCTGCGAGTTGGCTTTGGCCTGTGATTTTCGCGTCGCCTCGCAGGACGCCTCATTTTTAGAAGTGTGGATTAAAGCCGGCATCATGCCACCGTTGGGAGGTACTTTCTTATTACCG
>JBCBZV010000267.1:0-2407 GCA_039815155.1 Pseudomonadota bacterium | reverse complement strand
GCCGCGATTGCCATGAGTTTCGCACTTCCGAACACAGCCAGCGGTGATCCGCAGGACTTTGACGCGAGCTTCTTCGAAGACACCACGTATATGGGTGCGGTAAACCCCGACGGTTCCGATCCCTGGTGGGCTAACTGGACGGTAGAAGGCTCACTGTAAAACTCTCGCGCGCTTCTACAGTGCGCACTCTTCTAGGCCCGCATCGGGGTCTGCCTGATGCGGGCTTTGTTATTCCGCGAGTCCGCGGAATTCGCCGTGTAGAGCTGTTCGCAGAAAACTTAGCTGAACCAACTAATCCGCCGAATTTTGAAGATAGCGCTAAAGCGGAGTTCACAAAAAGTTCTTTTAAAGCACGCTTTTTGTGACAGCGCCGTCACACGCTGTGCTTACTGTGCGCCGCATGAGTCTGCTCATACGGATCTCTGAAACCGATCGGCGTTTGCTGCTCTTACTGCAGCATTCGGAGAGTCTGCTAGCCCGTTTTAGCAAGGGCGTGTCACGATCCGCAGACGGCCCACCGTACCTGGTCTCCGGCGTATTGATTTTCTTATTGGTACCAGAGGGCGGAAGGTTTTTTGCGCACCTGATGGTGGCGTTCATCATCGAACGCAGTCTGTACTGGAGCCTTAAGAACACGCTCAAGCGAAAACGGCCTGCGCAGGCGCTTCCTGGCTTCCACAGTCAGATCGTCGCTGGCGACGAGTTCAGTCTACCGTCTGGGCATACGTCTGCTGCCTTTCTGTTTGTATCGATTCTGACCGTTCACTACGGTTTTCTTTTCTTGCCGCTCTATCTTTGGAGTACGGCCGTTGGATTTTCGCGCGTTTACTTGGGGGTTCACTATCCAACAGATGTTCTAGTCGGCGCGCTACTCGGGTCCGCCATCGCATTTTCTACTGTCAACGTTTTTAGCTGATCAGCGTTACCTAGGCTTAGAGCAAGCGAATGAAAATACTCTACGGTGTGCAAGGAACAGGAAACGGTCACATCACGCGGGCGCGCGCGATGGCCGCTGCGTTTCGACCCTACGGCCTACACGTTGACTACTTGTTCAGCGGACGCCCCAAACACAACTACTTCGACATGCAGGAATTCGGTGCTTGGCGCTGTCGACCCGGCCTGACGTTCAGGAGTGACAATGGAAAGATCGATTACTCCCAGACCGCTATTAAGAATCGCTATTGGACTTTTGCGAAAGACGTTTGGTCTCTAGATCTTTCGCCCTACGATCTAGTCATTAAAGACTTCGAACCGATCAGCGCATGGGCTGGGAGAGTTCGTGGTAAGACCGTCATCAGCATGGGCCATCAACCGGCATTTGACTATTCGGTACCGGTCGCCGGCGCTGATTTACGTTCTAGACTGGTGATGAAACTGTTTGCCCCAGGGAACATACGAATCGGAATGCACTGGGACTCTTTTGGCGCACCGTTGCTTCCGCCGCTGATCGATTTGAATTGCTCCGACGCGACAACAACTCCAAGAAAGCTATTGGTCTACCTTCCTTTCGAGGACCAAGAAACCGTTCGGCGTGTAGTGGCTGAGCTAAGGTAGTACGAGTGTTTCGTTTACGCGCCAAACTCCGAGTGCGTGAGCCTGGGTAACGTTCACCTCAGACCAACTTCACTTGCCGGATTTCGATCCGACCTAAAGGATTGCTCTGCAGTACTGTGCAGTGCCGGTTTTGAGCTAGCCTCTGAGTGTATGGCCTTAGGTAAGCAACTCTTAGTAAAACCCTTAGGGCGGCAAATGGAACAGCTGTCCAATGCCCTCGCAATCGAGCAGCTTGGCTATGGCCGTTGGCTAAAAAAGCTCTGCCCGAGCTTGATAGCAGAGCTCCTTGCGGAAGATCGACCGCTTCCGAAACTAAACTTCCCAGACGTTGCCGATGCGCTTGCTCGGTGGATAGTGTTGGGCGATTACAGCGAAAACTCGTTAGTCAATTTGAGTAACGCTCTCTGGTCAGAGACCAGTATCAGTTAATCGAATACTTTAGAAACATCGGAAAGCACGTCGAGCTGGATTGGCGTGTCTCACCAGTCGCACCTTCTTGCCGGGTAGCCTAGGCGGAACCTAGTCGGCTTCAGTTTAATTCCGAAGCAAGCTTTCTTCGCTATTTAAAACTCCATTTCTTAGTAGATCGTCTTGGGCATAGGCTCGTTTTGCTTCTACAGAATGTTCTAAGAGCCTTGCATAAATGTCTGCTATTTATGAATATTTAGGAACGATGAATGTGAGGAGTATGGGATGTTAGCGAGCCGGACAAAAACGAGCCTGTTCTTCCTAATACACTGTTATAAGTCAACCTAGGCGTCTGGTTTTTTGTCTACATTCCGAAAAAGCAAAAGTCGTGTTTTCCTCAAGTCTCTAGTTGTGGGGACTCGCGACGATATAGAACAAGCAGACG
>JBCBZV010000169.1:0-7512 GCA_039815155.1 Pseudomonadota bacterium | reverse complement strand
GAAAGCCGCCGTTAGGAGCTTTGCTCCAGCGACGAGTAACAGGGCACTCCAAAGCGTTCGGCCAAATAAAGCATCTTCCAGAGTGTCGTAGCCCAAGCCAAGGGTCTCCGGAATCCAAAAGCCAATCGTGCCCGTGAGCAGACCGGCCAGCGCAAAACGAAGCGCAATGGGCCAAGTTCCGAGCATCGCAGTCGACGATGTGATTCGGACAAAGAGCGCTCCCGTTATGCCGCAAGCGACCCCGAGACCTAAAATCAGAGGGAGTTCGCCGAGGCTTGCGAGCGTAAATTCGCCGAGCTCAAAAATCTCGACTCCTCCACCGAACTGTTTGCTCATCGCTGCAGCCGTCACGGCAGCCAGCATGACCGGGACAAAACCGGCAACAGAATACTCGCTGACGATAACTTCCATTGCGAAAATTACGCCCGCTAAGGGTGTATTAAAGGCCGCTGCAATACCGCCTGCCGATCCGCAGGCAATCAAGATTCGCAAACTATTATTCGGCAGGCTCAATCGCTGGCCTACTAGACTGTTGACCGCGCTTCCCAGGTGAACGCCTGGCCCTTCTCTCCCACCAGACTGCCCCGTTGCCAACGCAATTACACCACCGAAGAATTGAGCCAATGCGTTCTGCCAGGGGAGTGCGCCGTAGCTGCCATACAAGCGCGAAATTACATGAGCGATACCGGAGTCGCGGTGTTCTTCTCGTAGAAGGGAAAACAGTACTCCGAGCACCAAAGCGCCAGCAACAGGCAGTGCGAAACGAAAACCCGAGGGCAGCGCTTCGAAACCATCGGCTCGCCCTTGCACACCCCAGAAGAGTGCGACTCGGTCAATCGCGTGCTCGAACAGAATCACAACCGCACCCGACAGTAGTCCGGCAGCAATTCCTAAAACCGCATAGGCGAGCGCGGATTCATAGCGTGTTAGGGATTGGCGGTAGTTGAGAAGCCGCTTGAACAAGTCGCGATCCTCGAAAAATCGCGATGGTAGCAGGTCCTTCGTATCACGCGGTCATGCGAGGTTCACATGATTTTGGCGAACAAGCGCTCACACCAGCGTGTTGTAACGCGAGGAGGATATACTCCGTGGCTGGAGATCAGGAGAGGAACAATGGTAAAGGTCGGTATCGTTGGCGGGACCGGGTATACGGGCGTCGAGCTAATTCGCTTGCTGCTGCGTCATTCCCTGGTGGAACTGCACGCCGTTACCTCACGGACTGATGATGGTCGACCTCTAAGCGACCTATTTCCAACCTTGTATGGCCATACCGATCTGTGTTTTGTGAAGCCAGACGCACAGGCCCTGAACGAGTGCGACCTCGTTTTTTTTGCAACGCCGCATGCGGTTGCTATGCACGACGTGCCGAAATCCCTAGATCGAGGGCAGCGTGTTATCGACCTCTCGGCCGATTACCGAATTCAGGATTTGGCGAGTTGGGAACGTTGGTACGGTGTCAAACATGCGAGTCCCGAACTCATTGAGCAAGCTGTTTATGGGCTTCCCGAGGTTAATCGCAACTTACTTGGCGACGCCAATCTGGTGGCCTGCCCAGGATGTTACCCAACCGCAGTACAGCTCGGATTCATCCCTCTACTCCAACCTATGTTGATTGATCCTCGGTCACTTACTGCCAGCGCTGCTTCCGGCGTAAGCGGGGCCGGTCGTCAGTCGAAGTTGGCAAATCTCTACGGTGAGACGGCGGAGAACTTTCGCGCCTACGGTGTAACTGGACATCGACATTTGCCGGAGATTGAGCAGGGCCTAAGCACTTTGGCTAAGCAAAAGGTCGAGGTCACTTTCGTGCCGCATCTAGCTCCGATGAGCCGCGGTATTCACGCTACCTTATTTGCGTCGTTGACGAACGAGGCTTGCAATCTGGATCTTCAGACCCATTTTCAACAAGCGTATGCCAATGAGCCCTTTGTCAAAGTCCTTCCACCCGGAACGTCGCCAGAGACGCGCAGCGTAAGGGGCCTCAACCAATGCCAGCTTGCGGTGACCGTTCCCAATGGTCGCAACATCGTCGTAGTCACTGTGGTTGAGGATAATCTCGTGAAAGGTGCGGCGGGTCAGGCCGTGCAATGTATGAACTTGATGTGTGGCTTTGATGAAACTTTAGGTCTTATCGATATCGCTTTACTGCCCTGAGCGGTTAAACACAGAATAGCTAGCATTCCAGTCGCTCGCTATACTGCTACCCTAACGCGTGAAGACCCAAGTTAAGGACTTGTCTTTTTTTAGAGACCTTAAAGCAGTCAATGACAGTAGCTACCGCATTCGATCCAACCACCATTACTCTGTCCGAGCGGGCAGCGGATAAAGTGCGGGAGCTGGTAACTGAAGAGGAAAACCCCGCGTTGAAGCTGCGGGTCTTTATAACCGGCGGAGGTTGTTCCGGTTTCCAGTACGGTTTTGCCTTTGAGGAAGATGCGGCAGACGATGACACGCGCATTGAGCGCGACGGTGTCGTTGTCTTAGTCGACCCATTGAGCTTCCCCTACCTGGCAGGTTCGGAGGTTGACTACAGCGAAGGTCTGGAAGGATCTCGTTTTATCGTGAACAATCCGAATGCGACCACCACCTGCGGGTGCGGAGCGTCTTTCTCCGTTTGACCCTGGTTCGACCTCAGTCTGCCGCTCTCCCTTTGATGTTGCGGCTCAATGCACAGAGATCACACCTCTGAGACCACACCAAAGAGATCAGGCTAAAGAGATCGGCGTTTTGTTGTACAGGGGTAACGCAGCCTATGCGGCTCCGCTATGTTATGGGGCCGCGTATATTGCGCCTAAGACTCTCGGGCCAAGCGCACCGGTCACAGCTGGAATATTGCCCGGTTGGTTTTTGAGTCGCTGACTCGCTAACCAGGCAAAGGCGCAAGCCTCTACCCACTCTGCCGCAAGTCCAAGATCGTCCGTCGTACCCAAACGAATCGCTTTCTCCTCAAGTTTGCGATGCAAGCGCCGCATCAGATCGATGTTGCGCGCGCCACCACCACAAACGAAGACGCCGTCTTCTAATCGATCACTGTGATGCAAGATAGCAGAGCAAATAGAGCTCGCGGTTAATTCTGCGAGCGTCGCTTGGACCGTACCCGGGTCTTCGTCTCCGCTCAGAAAAGAGCTAAGCCAATCTAGATTAAAGTGTTCTGGCCCCGTGCTCTTCGGTCCACTCCTAAGAAAATATGGGTCCCCAATCAGCTTCCTGAGGAGCGTGTGGTCAACTTCGTTTTCAGCGGACCAGGCGCCATTCTCATCGAAATCGACCTTTAAATGTTTGTGAGTCCAGGCATCCAGTAACGTGTTGCCGGGGCCGCAATCAAAGCCTGCAATTACCTCATCGCCGTCGAGCAGTGTGGCATTGGAAATGCCACCAATGTTGATGATGACTCGTCGCCCATCACCGGCAAATTGATAAGCGTGGAAAGCGGGGGCCAAAGGCGCGCCTTCGCCCGAGGCCACTAGGTCCTGCCGTCTAAAGTCTGCCACCGTATCGATGCCCGTGTGTTCGGCAATCGTCGCAGGGTCTCCAATTTGAATCGTGTATCGCGATATGGCTTGTTGCGGCTGGGGGTGATGGCGAACGGTCTGTCCGTGGCTGCCGATTGCTTTCACCGTCTCTGGCGATATACCTGCTTTAGCCAGGAGCGAATTCGCCGCGCTGGCAAAGCTTACGCCCACTTCTCGATCGGTGGCGGCGAGTTCATGAAGCCGATCGTTGCGACCGGTGGCGATAGCGCGGACGGTCGTTTTTAAACCGGGTTCATACGCATGGCTATGGTGTTCCAAAAGTGTGAGAGCGTGGGTACCAATTGAGACCAGGGCCGCATCGATGCCATCGATGCTTGTTCCAGACATCAGGCCAACAAAGAGTTCACCCTCGGCCGCAGTTGAAGAAGAGTCTTCGCTCAGGGTGGGCCTACAGCAGAAATTGCGTTTGCCGCCAATTTGCGGCCTTCTCGAAGCTGGGCGAGCTGAGTTGTTGCTTCTGCAATCGCTAGCTTGAAGCGCGGCAGTTCGGCCTCCGGTAGTGCTTTAGCTTTTGGAAGGCTCTTGTGAATTGTGCGCGGGTTGCGATGAACGCCGGCAACCAAAAACTCATAATGCAGATGTGGGCCTGTGGCTGCGCCAGTCGCGCCAACCGTGCCAATCACCTGACTCTGCACAACCCGCTGACCTGCCTTTACTTTTTTCTTGTTCAGATGCAGATACTTGGTGACATAGCGTTCTCCATGCTGAATGAACACGTAATTACCATTTGGCCGGGTGTAGCCAGCTTCAATTACGCGCCCATCCCCCGCCGCAAAAACCGGCGTACCGCGAGGTGCCGCGTAGTCCGTGCCGTTGTGCGGTCGCAACGTCTTATAAATGGGGTGGAGGCGCCGGGGATTAAAGTTAGAACTGATACGAGTGAAGTCGACCGGAGCCATCAGGAACGCTTTGCGCATGCTGACACCGTCGGTGTTGTAGTAGCTAGTCATACCGTTGCTATCTGTGTAACGAAATGCATCGAAGCGCTCGCCTCGATTCGTGTAAGAAGCTGCGACTACTTTTCCATCCTCGAACTTTTCGCCGTCTAGATAGAGTTCTTCGAAGAGAACTTCCATCGTGTCCCCTTTGCGGGGGTCGAGAACGAAATCGATTACACCGGCAAAAATGTTGGCGACTTCCATCACTAGGTTGCTGGACATTCCCGCTGCACGTCCGGCTAGAAACAGTGAAGAATCGATTTCGGCTACCGCCCAGCTTTGACGAATCTCGGGCTCGCGGACCGCCGCTTGTGAGGAAAAGCCCCCATCCATACGGCGGTAAGTAACCGCCTGCAGTTCATCGACAGCGTGTTTGACCGCGGCAAGGTCGCCACGCTCGTCCCGTAAAAACGACAAAGTTTGCCCGGGGAAGATTCGTTCAAGATTCTTGCCTTGCGGCGCGGTGTTCACAATCTGGTAGACATCTCGATCGGAGAAACCCGCGCGCTTGAACACCAGCGATAGGTTGTCGCCGCTGCGTACGATAAATTCCTCCCAGAGCTGGCTTGGTGCCGGGGTTGGCTCAGCGGTGAGCGCATCCGCGCTGGCGGTCGCCTCGGCGACTTCCATTGCTGGTTGAAGCTCGTCTTCCGCTATTGCCTCATTAGGCTCTGGTGGTAGTGCTGGCTTGTTCGCAGCTACTTCGCCCGAGGGCGTAAAGATTGTGAAGATCGCGAGACACGCTGAAACCGCACCAATCATAAAAAAATGGTGACCTTCGATACGGAGCCTTGCGTCCGCGCCACTGGGGCTTGACGTCAGCGTAGCGCCTCTTGGTTTTCCACCGAACAAACTCATAGCGTGACCTGATTTAACGCGGCGAAGTATATAGAAAAGGTTTCACTCGGCGGTAGTGCCTAATAACGGCCCTTGCGTTCGCTGTAAGGTCCGGTATTGTCCACCGCCCTGGCAGCCACCGGTCGTCCATCTTCTAATAGATTCTTGGGGAGTCTAGGTTTGTGCGTGGAGGCTGGTACCGTCAACTTACGCAGAGAACTGCAAGAAGCGAGATTGAGCAATGAGCAGCGAACTGCTGACTGACTTGCATGAACGTGGGCTGATTTTTCAGCTCGCCGGTGAAGAGCAGCTATCTGGTTGGTTGGATGGAGCGCCTCGCAAGCTCTATTGCGGCTTCGATCCGACTGCGGACAGCTTGCACATCGGCTCGCTGGTGCCTTTGTTAATGCTGCGAAGATTTCAGCTCGCCGGTCACAGTCCGATCGCACTGGTCGGTGGCGCTACCGGCTTAATCGGTGATCCTAGCTTTAAAGCCCAGGAGCGTCAGCTCCAGACCCCCGATGTGGTGCAGGACTGGGTCGCCAAGATCAAGCAGCAGGTTTCTCGTTTTATCGATTTTGACGCCGGTGATGCCTCAGCGCAGGTCGTCAATAATCTTGATTGGACGCAAGATGTCGACGTGCTCAGTTTTTTGCGTGACGTCGGCAAGCACTTCTCGATCAACGCGATGATTCAAAAGGAATCGGTAAAGCAGCGGATCGAGCGGGAAGGCAGTGGTATCAGCTTCACCGAGTTCACCTACATGATTCTCCAATCCTACGATTTTGCCGAGCTCTATCGACGCTACGACTGCGGTTTGCAGATCGGCGGATCAGATCAATGGGGGAACATTACCGGCGGTATCGATTTAACTCGTCGTCTGCACGGTGGGCAGGTTTATGGATTAACCATGCCGCTGATTACGAAAGCGGACGGCACCAAGTTTGGGAAGACGGAGAGCGGCACGATTTGGTTGGATCCAGCTCGAACCTCTCCTTACAGCTTTTACCAGTTCTGGCTTAGTGTGGCCGATGACGACGTCTATCGATTCCTACGCTATTTCACCTTCCTATCGATTTCAGAGGTCGCAGAGATTGAGCGGGCCGATGCGCAAGCGAGTGGTCGACCGCAAGCTCAGCGGATTCTCGCCGAGGAAGTGACACGGCTAGTCCACGGAGAAGACGGGCTGAGTGCTGCCGTGCGTATCTCCGAAAGTCTATTCAGCGGCGATGCCTATAAGCTCGGGGCTGACGACCTGGCGCAACTTCGTTTAGATGGTTTGCCATCCTCGAAGCTAGACATCGAGCTCTTACCCGAAACACTGACCCAATTACTGACCGACTGCGGTATGGCGTCTTCCGGTAAGCAGGTCAAAGACGCGCTTCAGCGCGATGCCGTAATCGTTAATGGTGAAGCCATCGGTATTGATCGAAACGGGCAAGCTGTCGAAGTGTTTTCGGCAGATCGGGCGCTGCATGGGCGTTACTTTTTGGTCAAGCTCGGCAAAAAGAAGTACCACCTCTTCGAACAGCATTTGTAGGCTAGCTGGCGACTTTTTGATCGATTTCTGGAGCGCTGGGGATCTGTTTTCCCGCAGGCGATGGGCCCGTAAGGAATTCCCACTAAATACCTCTTGCGTTAGCTTAAGCCGTCAGTATAATTCGCGTCCCTGCCGACCGGCCTGGTTGGCGGCCATCCCCGAACTTCACGTTTTGGGGAGTTGTTTAACAGTCAGATGAAGACAGAAGTGTGGGCACTTGTTGGGATAGTGTTGTAGTAACTATTCAGACACAACAAGTGACTCATTGATTCTATTGAGTTCGTTTGGGGCGTAGGTGTAAAGCTTAGGTCTTAAGCGGATGAGAACATTGATTTCGAATACGTGTCTGAGCCGGGATTTGGGTGTTGGCCCTGGTTTTAGGGAAAACGCTCCCTCTTGTTTGTTCATGAGTGGATGGACAGAGGATAAAGATTGAACTGAAGAGTTTGATCATGGCTCAGATTGAACGCTGGCGGCAGGCCTTATACATGCAAGTCGAGCGCGAAAGCCCTTCGGGGTGAGTAGAGCGGCGGACGGGTGAGTAACGCGTAGGAATCTACCCAGTAGTGGGGGACAACTCGGGGAAACTCCCTCAGCTGAGTCTGGTGCTGGTTGGCATCTGTCTATGCCATGTGAACCTAGCACACACTTGTAATTTGTTGCTGCT
>JBCBZV010000250.1:0-3123 GCA_039815155.1 Pseudomonadota bacterium | reverse complement strand
TTCTGAGCACGTGGGGGCTGCGCGTCTTTCGTCATGGGAGGTAGGGCAGGCGCTCGGTCTGTTCGGGGGACGAAGAGATGGGGGTCTTGACTTGCTGCTCGTGCGGGAGGCTGTGTGGATGCGCAGCTCGGCACACCATTATTCGTTTTTATCTATGCATTGCATAGATAAACGGTAATTTTTAGAACGTTGGGGATGCACTACGCTGAGCCTCCATATCCTGTTGTTTGTAGCCAATCCATCGACATGTATGTCAATTGGCTTTCAAAAGTGTTCAGCGATTGGCGCCCAAAACTGTCCACCCTAGATAGATGGTTTTGCTTTCTTTTTTCTGTTGCCCTGACTTTCCCTGAAGCGATACGAGTCGTTACCCGTTTCCAGGATTTCGCAGTGGTGGGTGACTCGATCCAGCAGCGCGGTGGTCATCTTAGTGTCGCCAAAGACCTGAACCCATTCGCCAAAGTGGAGGTTTGTCGTGATGATTAAGCTGGTTTTCTCATAGAGCTGACTCACGAGGTGGAACAGGAGTGATCCGCCAGATTTTGGGAACGGCATGTAGCCCAGTTCATCTAAGATAACGACATCAACCTGAGAGAGCCGCCTCGCTATTTGACCTGGATTGTTAGCGGCCTGCTCCTTGACCAGCAAGTTCACCAGATCAACGACGTTAAAGAACCGAACGCGTTTGCCTAATTGGACCTGAGCACGGCCTAAAGCGATGCTCAGATGGGTTTTACCGGTGCCTGTGCCACCGATGAGAATCAGGTTATGCGCCAAGCCGGTGAAGTCGCCATCAGCCAGCTGATGAAGGTGATTCTCTTCCAACGGCGACTCCGCAAAGTCAAAGCCAGCCAGGTCCCGCGGCTGCGGGAATCGAGCGGATTTCATTTGGTACTGTAGGCTTCTCACCTGGCGATCAAAGCGCTCCGCCTGAATGAGTTGCTGGAGCAGCCTGTCTAGGCTGTTTGTACTGGAACGTGGCTTTGCCAACAGCTCAGGTAATACCTCCGCCATGCCGTGCAGTTTTAGGGCGCGAAACTCCTCAAGCAGGCTCTGCACAACGTACCTCCTGTACAAGGCTGTCGTAGCGCTGGTAATTCGCTTCGGGCAAGGTGCTTAGCGCCGGATACTGCGCTACAGGCAGGCTATCGGGTGACGGTTGGTCGGTTAAACGATGGATGTGGTTCGTGATCGTCGCCAAATGGCCAGCACCATCGACCAATGCGAGTGCGCACGCGCGATCAACAACCTCTAGGCCATGCTGCTGCGCCAGGAGCAAGAGTTCGACAAACTCCCGGTCGCCGCCCATGCGTTTTAAATAGCGACCTTTGATGCGTTGTAGGTGGCGCGGTAGCTCCCAGCCTTTGAAGGGTGCGCCGTTTCTCAGCGCCCCCGGTTTCCGTTCTAACACCGGCAGGTAATGCCAGGGCTCAAAGTAAGCCCGCTCGCGGCTAAAACGGCGTGGGTGCTCAGCGACGACCTCATGATCCCCAATGAACACCAGCCGATCAGCGTAGGCTCGCAGGGTAATCAGTTTTCCCGCGTAGCGCGCAGGAACGCTGTAACGATTACGGTCGTACTGCGCCAGGCACGTACTGGAGACCCGTAGGATTTTCTCGCCGTAGCCGTCAAAGTCCGCCATAGCTGGACGGCATTGAGCCAGGTCCTCGCGGTACACATCGTCAATCGTGCGATCTTTGTAGACTGGATGCTTGCGCCCTCCCAGCATCTCGCAGCGCAGGCGGAGCCAGCGATTGAGGTTCTCGAAGTCTTTGAAGTGCGGCTTGGGCGTAAACAGCCACTGCCGAACGCTGGCAACCTGATTCTCCACTTGCCCCTTCTCCCAGCCCGCCGCTGGCGTGCAGGCCACGGGCTCGATGAGATAGTGATTCATCATGGCCAGGAAGCGTGTGTTGAACTCGCGCCCCTTACCGACACCGATGGCGCTGACCATGGTCTTGGGGTTGTCGATGATCACTTTGCGGGGAATACCCTGATAGAAGCGCAGCGCTTGTCGGTGGGCATCGAGCACCATCTCTAGCGATTCGCGCGGATAGGCAATAACAAACGGCTTGCGACTATAGCTCAGGCGGAAGTGCGCCACCTTGACCTTATGTGGCATGCCGCCCAGTTCCACCAGCTCGTGACTCCAATCAAATTGGTACGCTTCGCCCGGATCAAAGGCCAGTGGAACAAAGGCGTCACTGACTGGGCGTTCACTTTGTCGGTAGCTTCTTACGAAGCGCACGACGCTGTCATAGGCGCCTGTATAGCCCTCCCGCTGAAGATCCTCAAACAGCCGTGTGGCAGTTCGACGCTCGCGCTAGGGTCGGCCTTGGTCCTGCTCTAGCCAGCGCGTCAGCGTCGATTCAAATGCACCCAAGCGCGGCTTGCCGCGCGGTTTGCTGAGTTTGTAGGAAGGAAGCTGATCGTCCTTCAAGTACTTGCGAATGGTGGTTCGTGACAAGTGAAATCGACGAGCTACTTCACTGATTGATTTGCCCTCGACGAGGCAAAGGCGGCGAATCTTAAGCGCGGTCTCCATGCATAACACCTGTTCTGTACCTCGAGTCGCAAAACTCGAGATTGAATAAAACAGGGTGGCCAGTTTTCAACGCCAATCACCCTCTCAGGTGAATACTTTTGCACGCCAATCAACACTACGATATTGAAGACGACCGAGTAATCCTGGAGAACTGGGCATACGAAGCAAATTTAGGTTGATCACACTATCAGTGACATCCTCGAAACGGCGCATCCAGGGGGACGTCGAGACGCTTCGCAATCTTAAAGGGTGCCGTTGCGGAAGGGGGCGTCATTCATTACGACATTCGAGCAGTGCCAGTGCTCATCGTTAGGCAGTAGTGAACACTTTATCGGGAAACTGTTCACCCTGATCAGAGCAACATCACCCATGCCTTTCCCCGGTTGAGAGCTGTTAGCGAAGTCGTGTGACGTCGATTGGTTTGAAGTCTTCGTCGAACTGATATGGCCCGTAAAAGTTGATCTTCTGCCAAGCGACCGGGGAAAACGCGTTTGATGACCTTCGCAGAGGCCATATCGCCGAACAAATCCAGATTTTACTCACACAAAGGACAGCGCGTAACTAATATAGGATTATAG